>NZ_BAAAUT010000004.1:0-63595 GCF_039534085.1 Planomonospora alba | reverse complement strand
AGGGACGGCGCCGAGGAGGCCGGGGAGACCAGGGACGGCGCCGAGGAGGCCGGGGAGACCAGGGACGGCGCCGAGGAGGCCGGGGACGCGGTCTTCCGGTGGGAGCCGTCCGCCGCGGAGGAGCCCGAGGCGGGACACGCCGGGGAACGCGGCGAGGAGAGCGCAGGAGGACCGGGGGCGGACGCCGGGAGCGGGGACTCCGCGGAGGAGCTCACCGAGGAGCCCGGTGAGGAGTTCGGCGAGGGCGGGGACCCGGCGGGCCGGGACCCCGGGGACGGGCGGGACGCCGCGCCGGACGGGGACACGGGCGAGGACACGGCCGAGGACACCGGCGGCGCGGACGACGCCGTGGTGGTCATCGCGGACGCCGGAGCCGGTGGCGAGGACGCCCTCGACGAGGACGCGCCGCGGGAGTGGGTCCGGGAGGCGGAGCTGCCCCAGGAGGCATCCGAGGCGCTGACCGAGGCGCTCGCCGCGCTGCGGGAGAGCGTCACGGGCCTGGCCTTCGGCCTCGACCTCCCCGGTGCGCAGGAGGCCAGGCGGGCCAGGGACGAGCTCCTGACCCAGCTCGACGACTACGTGATCCCGCGGATCCGCGTCAGCACCGCGCCGGCGCTCGTCGTCATCGCGGGCTCCACCGGCGCGGGCAAGTCGACCCTGCTCAACACCCTGGCCGACGCCGACGTCAGCCCCACCGGCGTCCGGCGGCCGACCACGGGCGTGCCGGTGCTGGCCTGCCACCCCGACGACCACGGGTGGTTCGCCGAGGGCGGCCCGCTCGGCGGCCTGGAGCGGCGGGACGCCGCGGACCCCGGCGGCGGGACGGACGGGATCGTGCTCGTCTCCACCGAGCGCCTGCCCCCGGGCGTGGCGCTGCTCGACACCCCCGACATCGACTCGGTCGTGGAGACGCACCACGAGATCGCCCACCGCATGCTCGACGCGGCCGACCTGTGGATCTTCGTCACGACCGCGGCCCGCTACGCCGACGCCCCGGCCTGGCGGCTGCTCCGCCTGGCCAAGGAGCGCGGCGCCCGGCTGGCGATCGTGCTCTCCCGGGTGCCGGCCAAGTCGCGCGAGGTGGTCACCAAGCACTTCGTGCGCATGCTCACCGAGTACGGCCTCGGCCACGTCGACCGCTTCGTCATCAACGAGAGCACCACCAGCGGCGGCATGCTCCCCGACCACGAGGTCACCGAGCTCAGGCTCTGGCTGACCGAACTCTCGGTGGACGAGCGGCGGCGGGCGCAGGCCGTACGGGAGACGCTGGCCGGAGTGCTCGACAGCTTCCGGACCCGGGTCCCCGCCCTGGCCAAGCACCTGGAGGCGCAGCTGGCCGTGCGCGCCGAGCTCCGCGGCGACGTGGACGCCGCGTACGGCGGAGCGCTCGCCGAGATCGACGAGGCCACCAGGAACGGCTCGCTGCTGCGCGGGGAGGTCCTGGGCCGCTGGCAGGACTTCGTCGGATCGGGCGACCTGATGCGCACCCTGCGCCTGCGCAGGCCCGGCAGGTTCGCCGGGAAGATGAGCCAGCAGGGGCCCGAGCGGCTCAGCGCGCTGAAGGGCGCGCTCCGGACCGGGCTGGAGTCGGTCGTCGTCTCCGCGGCCCAGCGCGCCGCCGAGGAGGCCGCCTCGCGCTGGCTGCACCGGTCCGGCGGGGAGGCCCTGGCCGCGTCCGCGGGGCTCGGCCGCCCCTCCGACGAGTTCGCGCGCCGTGCCGGCCGGGCCGTGGCGGCCTGGCAGGAGCACCTCGTCGAGCTGATCCGCACCGAGGGTGTGACCAAGCGGTCGGTGGCCAGGCTGGTCTCGTTCGACGCGGAGTCGCTAGCGATGATCTTCGCGATCGGGCTGTTCGGCTACGGCACCGCCGAGGTCGAGGTCACGGGCAGGAGCGCGCTGCCGCAGCGGCTGCTGCACGCGCTGCTCGGCGCGGAGTCGCTGCGCAACATCAGCGCCAAGGCCCGCAGCGACCTGAGGGCCCGGATCGGGGCGCTGCTCGACGACGAGGTCTCCCGCTACATCCAGGTCCTCGACGGGGCCGGCATCCCCGACGAATCCGCAGCAACCCGCCTCTACCAGGCGATGTACAACCTTGAGGTCGCCCGATGAGGAGTGAGCCCCGCGCCGCGGGCGCCGGGACCGCCGCGTCCGCGTCCGCACCCGCCACGGCGGCCGGCGTGGTCAGGCACGCCGCCGTCCCGCCGTCGTCTCCCGCGCGCGCCGCGGGCCGTGCGTCGAACGAGGAGCGCTGAGCGACGATGAGCAGCACCATCGGCACGACCCCGGCGCGCCAGGGACTCGGCGGCCGCCTCGCCGCGGTGGCCCGGGTCGTGGAGCTGGGACCGGGCAGGGTCGACCCCAAGATCCTCACGGAGGCGGGCCAGCTGCTGCTGCGCGCCGGCGACCGCCTCAAGCTCTCCCCCGAGCACACGGTCGTCGCCCTCGCCGGAGGCACAGGGAGCGGCAAGTCCTCGCTGTTCAACGCGATCTCCGGACTCGAGCTCTCGCCGACCGGCGTGCGCCGTCCCACCACGGCGCGCACCCACGCCTGCGTGTGGGGCCTGGACGGAGCCGGCCCGCTGCTCGACTGGCTGCAGATCCAGTGGCGGCACCGCTTCGCCAGGGCCAGCGCGCTCGACAAGGGCGAGAGCGGGCTGCACGGGCTGATCCTGCTCGACCTGCCCGACCACGACTCCATCCGGGCGCTCACCGACCCCGAGGCCGACCGGCTGATCCAGGCCGCCGACCTCGTCGTCTGGGTGCTCGACCCGCAGAAGTACGCCGACGCCTCCACCCACCGGCGCTACGTGACCGAGCTGGCCGGGCACGACGCGGTGACGGTCTTCGTGCTCAACCAGGCCGACCGGCTGAGCCCCGGGGAACTGGCCGAGTGCGTCGCGGACCTGGACGACCTGCTCCGCCGCGAGGGCGTCGAGAACCCCGTCATCGTGCCGACCTCCGCGACCACGGGCAGAGGCGTCGACGACCTGCGGGCCGTGCTCGCCGACGCCGTGGCCAGGCGCCGGGCGGCGATCCAGCGGCTGGAGGCCGACCTCGACCGGCTGGTCCGGCGCCTGACGAAGGCCATGCCCGCCGAGGGCGTCCCGCCGGTGGCCGCCTCCGTCGACGACGCCCGCCGGATCGGCCTGACCGACGCGCTCTGCGACGCGGCCGGGGTGCCGGCCGTCGGCGAGGCGATGGAGAACGTGTACGGCGTGCGGTCGGCCGAGTGGGTCGGCTGGCCGTACGCCCGCTGGGCCGCCCGGCTCCGACCGGATCCGCTCGCCAGCCTCCGCCTGAACGACCTCAAGGACGAGATCCGCGGCCTGGCCGGCGGTGCGATGAGCGCGCAGCCCGCCGAGGTGGACAACGCGGTCCAGGCCCTGTCCGACGGGCTCACCACGGGCATGCACGAGGCGTGGCGGAACGCCGTGCGGGACGCCGCGCGCTCCCGCACGGCCCAGCTGCCGCAGGTGCTGTCGGAGGAGCTGACGGAGATCGCGCCCCGCCTGGACCGGGTGCCGGCCTGGTGGCGGCTGCTCCTGGTCTGGCAGTACCTGCTGGTCGTGCTCTTCGTCGCGGGCGTCGCCTGGATCGGTACGGCCCTGGCCTACGGGGTGTTCGAGGTGGGCAGGATCCCGGAGGGCCTGGAGGCGTTCGGCGACCCGGCCTCGCTGCCCTGGGTCGGGCTGATGGTGCTGTCCGTCCTCGGCCTGGGCCTGCTCACGGCGGTGGCCAGCCGGAACATCGTCGCGCTGGGGGCGGCGGGAGAGCGGGAGCGGCTGGAGCGCGAGATGCGCCGCAGGGTCGCGGCGGTGGCCCAGAGCATGGTGATCGAGCCGGTGGAGCGCGAGCTGGCCCGTTACAACGAGTTCTACGCGGCACTGCGCGCCGTGCGCGGCTGACCGGCGGGCGGAGCGGCGCTGCGCGGCGGGACTGGGGGCGGGGGCGTGCGCGGCTGACCTGCGGGCAGGGCGCCGTGCCGGTCGCGGTGGATGGGTGCCGTCCGGGCCCCACCGGTCGTCCACAGCCCGGCCGGGATCCCCCCGGTCGTCCACAGAGCGCGGTTCGCGGCTCCGCGCGGAAGGCGGCGCGGGCCACCGTGTCTCTCACAGCGCGGGCAGCCCGCCCGCTCTCACGGGAGGCACGATGAACGACATCTACATCACCCTGACCGGCAACGTCGCGGCTCCGCCCCGCCAGCACACCTTCCCCGACGGATCACGGGTGACCTCGCTCAAGGTGGCGTCGACCAGCCGTTACTTCGACCGGGAGCACCAGCAGTGGCGCAACGGCGAGACGACCTACTTCGGGGTCCGGTGCTTCAGGGGGCTCGCCGACAACGTCGCCCAGTCGGTCCGGGTGGGGCAGCCGGTCGTGGTCCAGGGGCGGCTGCGCATCCGGGAGTTCGTCCACGAGGGGGAGCGCCGGTTCATGGCCGAGGTCGAGGCCGGAGCGGTCGGGCACGACCTCCGCTGGGGGCTGGGCAGCTTCAGCAAACCGCAGCGGGGCGGTAGCGCCCCGCTGCTGGGCGAGGAGGAGCGGAGCGAGCTCGACCGCGAGACGCTCGACTGGTCGCTGGGCGGTGTGGTCTCCACGGTCCCGGACGGGTCGGCGGGGCTCCGGGGCGACATCGCCGAGAACGCGGCGGAGACGCCCGCCGCGGCCGTGGCGGGCGCCGAGGACACCGGCGCTCCGGACGGGGTCGCGGACACGGCGCGGGAGGCCGGCGACACGCCCGATGCCCAGGCGGGAGGCGACGGATCCGCCCCGCGCACGAAGGGCGGCAGGGCGTGGCGGACCGGGGTGCGGGCGGCGGCCTGACGGGTCCGCTGAAGGGAGCGCCGCTCCCGGAACGGCCCGGACGGGGCCGCCGGGGAGAGGGGGAGGAGGGGGCACCGGCCGGACGCGGTCGGTGCCTCACCGTGCGCTCGTGGGGTCATCCGGGGGAACGGCCGATGGTCGTGGTTCGTCTCAGACGCCGAGGCACCTGTCAGGTCCAGGTCACGCCCCGCAGCATGGCTGCTCCTTTCCCACACGGTCCGGTAGCGGAGAGAGCGATATCCGTCGTGAGCCACCCGATATGTCGGCTCACTCCGTCAAAGGTAGCGGTTCCCGTCGCGCGGCGCACACTCCGCAATTATTGTGTTACACATCGTTAGCCAAAGAGGGGGACTGCATGGTGGCGCCCAGTCATACCTCGATCAAGCCGCGTGACGGCGTGACGACCTTGGCCGGTCGGTGGCCTCTGCTGGGGCAGCGCCGCCCGCTGGTCGTCTACCTCTGCGGAGTCGTGGCGCTGGCCCTGGCCGTGACCGTGTTCTCCGCCATGGCCAGCGTGTTCCGGTGGTCCGACACGCTGACCTTCGCCGCGCTGGTGGCGTGCGGGGCGGTCTGCATCGAGGCGACCCGCAGGCTCGGCATGCCCGCCGGCGTCGCCCGCGACCTGCTGTCCGCCTGGTGGCTGCCCGTCGCCCTGCTCCTGCCCCCGGTCTACGCGCTCCTGGCGCCGATCCCGCTCCAGATCCTGCTGCAGAAACGGGTGCGCGAGACGCTCGTCTACCGGAGGGTGTTCAGCTCGGCCGCGATCGGGCTGTCCGGGTGCGCCGCCTCGGTGCTGTTCCGCCTCGGCGTCGGGGACCCGTCCGGACTGAGCACCGGAGGGGGGTGGCCGATCACCGTCGCGATCGGCTGCGCCGTGCTGTTCACCGTCCTCAACACCGCGCTGGTCGCGGTCGCCGCGCACATGGCCAATCCCGACAGCCGCTGGCGCGAGGTGCTCTGGGACAGGGAGAGCCTGACGCTCGACGTGGTGGAGCTCTGCCTCGGTGTCATCGTGGCCATCGCCTGCGGGGTCAACCTGCTGCTGCTGGTGCTGGCGCTCCCGCCGGTGGTGCTGCTCCAGCGGAGCCTGCTCCACGCGCAGCTCCAGGCCGCGGCCCGCACCGACGCGAAGACCGGCCTGCTCAACGCCGCCGCCTGGCAGCGCGAGGCGGACACCGAGATCGTCAGGGCCCGGCGGACCGGTGATCCGCTCGCCCTGCTGATCGTCGACATCGACCACTTCAAGCGGGTCAACGACACCTACGGCCACCTGACCGGCGACCAGGTCCTGGTCGGCGTGGCGACGACGCTGCGCAGCCAGCTCCGCGAGTACGACATCGTGGGCCGCTTCGGCGGGGAGGAGTTCGTCGTCCTGCTGCCCGGGGCCGACATGACCGAGGCCCGGAGGGTCGCCGAGCGGCTGCGCTCGCGGATCGGCCGGATGGCCGTCCCGGTCGACGGCGACATGATCAGCGTGACGATCTCGGCCGGCATCGCGGTCATGAGCGTGCACGGCAACGACCTGATCGAACTGCTGGCGGTGGCGGACCTGGCTCTCTACCACGCCAAGGAGCTCGGCCGGGACCGCGTCTACCTCCCGGCCGCCTCGATGCCGCCCAGCACCCCGCCGCCCGGGTCGGAGGCCGCCCCTAGCTGAGGCCCGGAGGGCCTAAGCTAGAAGGCATGCCGGAGTACATCTACACACTGCAGCGCGTGCGCAAGGCGCATGGCGACAAGGTTGTCCTCGACGATGTGACGCTGTCGTTCCTGCCGGGCGCGAAGATCGGTGTCCTGGGCCCCAACGGCACCGGGAAGTCGACGCTGCTGCGGATGATGGCAGGCCTGGAGCAGCCGTCCAACGGCGAGGCCCGCCTCATGCCCGGCTTCACCGTCGGCATGCTCCAGCAGGAGCCCCCGCTCAACGAGTCCAAGACCGTGCTCGGCAACGTCGAGGAGGGCGTGGCCGAGACCAAGGCCATGCTCGACCGCTTCAATGAGATCGCCGAGCTGATGGCCACCGACTACAGCGACGAGCTGCTCGAGGAGATGGGCAAGCTCCAGGACGCGCTGGACCACCGCAACGGCTGGGACCTCGACAGCCAGCTGGAGCAGGCGATGGACGCGCTCCGCTGCCCGCCCCCGGACGCCGACGTCAGCAAGCTCTCCGGTGGTGAGCGCCGCCGCGTCGCGCTCTGCAAGCTCCTGCTGGAGCAGCCCGACCTGCTCCTGCTCGACGAGCCCACCAACCACCTGGACGCCGAGAGCGTCAACTGGCTGGAGTCGCACCTGGAGAAGTACCCCGGGACCGTCCTGGCCGTCACTCACGACCGCTACTTCCTGGACAACGTGGCGACCTGGATCCTGGAGCTCGACCGCGGCCGCTGCTACCCCTACGAGGGCAACTACTCCACCTACCTGGAGTCGAAGGCATCCCGCCTGAAGGTCGAGGGCCAGAAGGACGCCAAGCGCCGCAAGCGGCTGGAGGAGGAGCTGCAGTGGGTGCGCTCCAACCCCAAGGCCCGCCAGGCCAAGAGCAAGGCCCGCCTCCAGCGCTACGAGGAGATGGCCGCCGAGGCCGACAAGTACCGCAAGCTGGACTTCGAGGAGATCCAGATCCCGCCGGGCCCGCGCCTGGGCACCACGGTCATCCGCGCCGAGAAGCTCACCAAGGGCTTCGGCGACCGGCTGCTGATGGACGGCCTCTCCTTCGACCTGCCGCGCAACGGCATCGTCGGCGTGATCGGCCCGAACGGCGTCGGCAAGACCACGCTCTTCCGGATGATCACCGGCGGCGAGACGCCGGACAGCGGGGAGATCACCGTCGGCGAGACCGTCAAGATCTCCTACGCCGACCAGAGCCGGGGCGGCATCGACCCGAGCAAGAACGTCTGGGAGGTCGTCTCCGACGGGCTCGACCACATCAAGGTCGGCAACGTCGAGATGCCGTCCCGCGCCTACATCGCCGCGTTCGGCTTCAAGGGCCCGGACCAGCAGAAGAAGGCGGGCGTGCTGTCCGGAGGCGAGCGCAACCGCCTCAACCTCGCGCTCACCCTCAAGCAGGGCGGCAACGTCCTGCTGCTCGACGAGCCCACCAACGACCTCGACACCGAGACGCTCTCCAGCCTGGAGAACGCGCTGCTCGACTTCCCCGGCTGCGCGGTCATCACCTCGCACGACCGGTGGTTCCTCGACCGCATCGCGACCCACATCCTGGCCTGGGAGGAGGGCTCGAACTGGTTCTGGTTCGAGGGCAACTTCGCCGACTACGAGAAGAACAAGATCGAGCGCCTGGGCGCGGAGGCGGCCCGCCCGCACCGGGTGACCTACCGCAAGCTCACCCGCGACTGACCCGGCCGCGCGCGGTCCCCGGACCCCGCCGCGAGGCGGGGGCCCGGGGACCGCTACGGTTCTCGATGTGCTCGGACAGACCACGAACGACACGGACCGCGGCCGGCGGCACGTCCTCCACCGGCCGGTCCGGTTCGCCGACATCGACGTGCTCGGCCACGTCAACAACGTGCGGTTCTTCGACTACCTCGAGGACGCCCGGATCGGGATGTTCCACGTCACCCCTCACCGGGAGGGCATCGCCGCCCCGTTCCAGGGGCTGGTCGTCGCGCGCCACGAGATCGACTACCGCAGGCCCCTGATGTTCCGGCCGGACCCGGTCCGGGTGGAGACCTGGGTGAGCGAGATCCGCCCGGTGCGCTTCACCCTCGACTACGAGGTCCGCGACGACGAGCAGGTCTTCGTCCAGGCCCGTTCGATCATGGTCGCCTACGACGTGGAGAAGGCGGCCGCCCGCAGGCTGACCGAGGACGAGACCGCCTACCTGCGCAGGTTCGCCCCCGAGGAGCGGTGAGGCCGGGGGGTCGCGGCAAGATCGCTCAGGCGGCCATCATGGGGACATGACGGAGAACAGTCCCGCCTCCGAGTGGGGTGCCGAACGCGTCGACCCGGCCGCCTACCTCCGGCGGATCGGCTGCGCGGGCCCGCTCGCCCCCACTGCGGAGACCCTGCGCGAACTGCACCGCGCCCACGTGCTGACCATCCCCTTCGAGAACCTCGACGTGGTCCTGGGCCGGGGCGTGCGGCTCGACGCAGGCGCCCTCCAGGGGAAACTGGTGGACGGCCGGCGCGGAGGTTACTGCTACGAGCACAATCTGCTCTTCGCCGCCGTGCTGGAGCGGCTCGGCTACCGGGTGACCCGGCTGCTGGCCCGGGTGGGCCCGCTCGGTGAGCCCAGGCGGGCGCGCACCCACGCCATGCTGCTGGTCGAGGCCGACGGCACGCGCCATCTGGCAGACGTCGGGTTCGGCGGGGAAGGGCTGGTGGAGCCGCTGCCGTTCGCCGAGGGCGCGGTCTCCCACGTCGGGCCGTGGACCTGGCGGCTCGGCAGGGCCGGCGACGAATGGGTGCTGAGCACCCTCCGGCAGGACGGCTGGGCCGAGCTGTACGCCTTCCGCCTGGAGGTGCACCACCGCGCGGACTTCGAGATGGCCAACCACTACACCTCGACCCTTCCCTCCTCGCCCTTCGTCCGGCACGTGATCGCCCAGCGGACGATCCCCGGCGCGCGCCGCCGGCTGCAGAACCTCGAGCTCGACGGGCAGGAGCTGAAGGCGGAGGAACTGCACGCCGTGCTCGGGGAGGTCTTCGGCATCGGCCTGGAGCCGGAGGAGGCCGAGGGACTGGCCCGCCACGCGCGGGCGGCGGGACGGTCCCCGGAGCGGCAGGGGTGACCGTCCCGGACGCGGCGGGGGCACCGCTCCCGCCGCGCCGGGGACGGACGCGTGAACCGCGGCCGGGCCCGGAAGGGCCCGGGTCTCAGGGAGTGTGCAGCCAGACGGCCGTGTCCGGCGGGAGCAGGCGACCGTCCACCGGCGCGCTGGCGATCAGGATCCGCTCGTGCGGCGGGAGCGGTACGGCCTCCGTGCCGCAGTTGACGGCGCAGGTCAGCGAGCCGCGGCGGAAGACGAGCGCGTCCGCGGGGGCGTCCAGCCAGTCGACGCGGTCGGGCAGCGAGCCGCGCAGCGCCCGGCGGGTCCGCAGCGCCTGCCGGTAGAAGGAGAGCGTCGAGCCGGGATCGCTGGCCTGGCGCTCGGCGGTCAGCGCCGCCCACTCGGCCGGCTGGGGGAGCCACGGGGCGGCCCCCTCCGGTGAGAAGCCGTACGGCTCGGCGGCGCCGGACCAGGGCAGCGGTACCCGGCAGCCGTCCCGGCCGGGCAGCCGGCCCTGCGAGCGGATGAAGATGGGATCCTGGCGGGCCCCGGCGGGGATGTCGGTCACCTCCGGCAGCCCGAGTTCCTCCCCCTGGTAGAGGTAGGCCGAACCGGGCAGGGCGAGCATGGCCAGCAGTGCCGCGCGGCCCCGGGCGAGACCGGTGGTGGAGTGCGGCAGCCCCTCGCCGTAGCGGGTGACGTGGCGGACCACGTCGTGGTTGGAGAGCACCCAGGTGTGCGCCTCCCCGGTGGCCAGCGTCTCGTCGATGACCTTGCGGAACGCCGTGGCCGACCAGGGGGCCTCCAGCCAGGCGAAGTTGAAGCTCTGGTGGAGCTCGTCCGGGCGGGTGTAGAGGGCGAGGTCCTCGGCGGAGTCGGTCCACACCTCCCCGACGGCGATGCGCTCGCCCGGGTAGGAGTCGAGCAGCTTGCGCCACTCCCGGTAGACCTCGTGGACCTCGGGGCGCCCCCAGATCGGCGAGGCGGCCTTGAACGACTGGTCGTCGGGCGGCAGGTCGGGCAGGCCCTCGGCCTTGTACAGGCCCATCGCCACGTCGATGCGGAAGCCGTCCACGCCCCGCTCCAGCCAGAACCGCAGGATGTCGAGGAACTCGGCGTGCACCTCGGGATTGCGCCAGTTGAAGTCGGGCTGTGAGGAGTCGAACAGGTGCAGGTACCACTGCCCGTCGGGCAGCCGGGTCCAGGCCGGGCCGCTGAAGGTCGACTGCCAGTTGTTGGGCGGGGAGTCCCCGCCGTCCCGGAAGACGTAGCGGTCGCGCCCCTCGCCCCGCAGCGCGGCCTGGAACCACGGGTGCGCCGAGGAGCTGTGGTTGGGCACGATGTCGACGAGCACCCGCAGGCCGTGCTCGTGGGCGTCGGACACCAGCGCGTCGAAGTCGGCCAGGGTGCCGAAGAGCGGATCCACGTCCCGGTAGTCGGCCACGTCGTAGCCGCCGTCGGCCATGGGGGAGGGGTAGAAGGGGGTCAACCAGATCGCGTCCACACCGAGCTCGGCGAGGTACGGCAGGCGCTGCCGGACGCCTTCCAGATCGCCGACGCCGTCTCCCGAGGCGTCGGCGAAACTGCGAACGTAGATCTCGTACACCACGGCATCACGCCACCAGGGGATCTCCATGGAGTTGGGCTGCCCCGGCGTGGCGCCGTTCATGCGTCGGGCGCGTTGACCATGCTGTGCGCCGCGTAGACGAGGTAGTCCCACAGGCGGTTCTGCAGCTCCTCGGGGAGCTCCAGGGAGAGCACGGCCTCGTGCATGTGCCGCAGCCAGGCGTCCCGCTCGGCGGCGCCGATGACGAACGGGCTGTGCCGCATCCGCAGCCGGGGGTGGCCGCGCCGCCGGCTGTAGGTGCTGGGACCGCCCCAGTACTGCATCAGGAACAAGCTCAGCCGCTCCTCGGCCCCGGCCAGGTCGTCGGCGGGGTACATCGGCCAGAGCAGGGGGTCGTCCACGACACCCTGGTAGAAGCGGTGGACCAGGCGGCGGAAGGTCTCCTCCCCGCCGACGGCGTCGAAGAAGGACTGGGATTCCTCGGTGGTACCTGACACGGTCTCAGCCTAAGGGGTCCGCGCCGGGGATCGCGTCCGGCGGCGGGCGTCCGCACCCGGACCGCACCCCGGCGGCGTCCGCCCCCGCCCGCGTCCGGCGCCTACGGCGGGCGCCGGGTCGCGGCCCGTGCGGCGGGACGCCGCCGCGGGCGTCAGCCGGCGATCGTGATGCCCGCCCCGTCCAGGGCCGTCTTGACCCGGATGCGGATCTCCCGGGCGACCTCCGCCTGACGGGACGGGATCGTCTTGACGCTGATCCGGAAGACGACGGCCGTGTCGGAGATCTGCTCGATCCCCCAGACCTGCGGTTCCTCGACGATGACGGCGTCGCGGTAGGCCGGGTCGTTCCAGATCTCCTCGGCCACCTGCGTGAGGAGGTCGCGGACGGCCGGCACCTCGGAGCTGTAGGCGACCGGGACGTCCACGGTGGCGCGGGCCCAGCCCTGGGACTCGTTGCCGACCCGGGTGATGGTGCCGTTGCGGACGTACCAGACCCGGCCGTCGGCGTCGCGCAGGCGCGTGATGCGCAGGGTGACCGCCTCGACGGTGCCGGTGACGGGGGTGCCGGTCGCGGCGCCCACGTCGATCACGTCGCCCACGCCGTACTGGTCCTCCAGGAGCATGAACATGCCGGCGATGAAGTCCCTGACGAGTTCCTGGGCGCCGAAGCCGAGGGCCACGCCGACGATGCCGACGCTGGTCAGCAGCGGGGCGATCGGTACGGAGAGCCGTTCCAGGACGGTCAGGACCGCGGTGCCGAGGATGACGATCGAGGCGACGGACCTCAGCACCGAGCCGATCGTCTCGGCCCGCTGCCTGCGCCGCTCGACGGCGACGGCGTCGAGCCCCTCCGGTTGCACCGTCTGCCGGCCGCGCAGCCGCCCGGCGATCGAGGCGTTGCCCGCGGACGCGCGCCGTACCACCCGGGTGATCAGGCGGTGGACCACCTTCCGCAGGACGACGGCGACCGCCAGGATCAGCACGATGGACAGCAGCCCGGCGATCACGGGGGCCCAGGAGGCGGGCAGCACGGAGTACACGGCATCGCAGAGTATGTCGTTGTCCCCACTGCCCGAGCACGCCCTCGTCAGGCCCTCGCTCATCTGGGTGGTGAAGTCCAGGATCGACGTGGGCGTCGGAGACGGGGACGGCACCGGTGAAGGCGTGGGCGTGGGGGTGGGCGTGGGAGAAGGGCTGGGGGAGAGCAGGAACACGGAGAGGATCCCTCCCGGATCGGCCGGTTCGGTAACGAGGAAGTCAACGACATCCCAATATCGCCGATCCGACCGGCCGCCGTCACATCGCCGGGGAAGACGGGGGCGTCCGATCCGGGGCCGCGGGGGACGGATCGGGACACTCCGGTGACGTACGGCACGGACGGGGCACGCACCCGGAAGCGTGTCCCGTACCGCTGCGCGGGAGGGATCTCCCGATCACCGCCCCGGTCGGACCGGGCGGCGCTCTCGACGTCCGAAGCCGGCAGGGTGACCAGCGTCCGAGGACGCTCCGCACCGGTCACCCCGCCGACCCGGCCGGGCCGTGGCGGGCACGGCGGACCGGTACGGCTGCGCCCCGTGCCGGTCCGCCGCCGTGGTCACTCTCCCACCGCGGCGAGCACGCGTGCGACCTTGGTCGCGGCACCGGCGGGGTCGTCCGCCGTGTGCATCTTCTCTCCCCAGGACCACCAGTAGTACCAGTCCGGCCGGCTGGCGGCGGTCTGGGCGCGGCAGGTGACGTTCTCCGCGAGGCTGGTCGCGTTCGGGTTGATCACGCGGACGAACGCACGGCCCGTCTGGCTCCGCACCACCCGGGCGTGCAGCCCGCGAGCGTCCAGTTCCGACACCAGTCGCTCCAGGTGCCCGAAGTCGTCTCCCTGCACCTCGTTCCCTCCTCTTCGGACTCACCGCACCGGGCGGCGCCCTCGCGGCGCTCGGATCGGTGCTGGTTGGCCAAAGATGTCTCACACCGGCGCGGGGGTCAACGGGACGGAACCCAAGATCAGGAGGGGTGTTCTCCCAAGTAGGTTGAAAGAAGCAGTCCGGGGGGAGACGATCCTTAGCCGGTGGCTCCATTCGTCGGTTCCGGATGAGCCAAAGGTGGTCCATCATTCTCTGTAGGCGCAGTGCGACGCTGTAGTCACACTGTGTCAGTAGGAGAGGACCGGTCAGGACATGTTGAGTGCGCCAGCCCGCCCAGCTGGTCACGAGAGAGGGGCCGGTATGTCCGGCAGGCAGCACAGAGAGACAGAGCTGGCACGGCGGATCCGGGCTCGGGGCCTGGCCGCGGGACGGAGCTCGGCGCAGATAGCCGAGGAGATCTTCGACAAGTGCGGTCCGCAGTTCGGGACCACGCGGATCAAGGGTCACCGTCTCGCGCACGGCATCGCGCTCGCCGACGTGATCGAACAGGTTCGGGCGCTGTTCGAACGCGACGGCAAGCCGGCGCCAGGCATCGGGGAGACGCTTCTGTCCGCCTACGAGAGCGGGTTGAAACGGCCCGGCCCCGAATACCTCCACTACCTCTGTTCCGTCTACCGGGTCGAACCGGTCGCTCTTGGATATGAGGGCCCGTGCATCTGCGGCCACGGCCACAAGATGCCCGGTGTCGTCCGAGGCGATCTCCAGGATGAGAAACCCGATACTTCCCCGGGTCCACGCGAGTCATGGACCGCGCAGGTCGACGGAGACCTCTCGGTGGACGGGGGCGAGGAGGACGAGAACGTGCTGCGGAGAACGCTTCTGGGCCTGCTGGCCGGCGGCAGCGTCGCTTTGGACGGTCAGGTGCTGGGATCGATGGAGAACATACGCCGGAGGATGGACAACACCCTGGTGTCGGCGACCGTCTCGCCCGCGATGCTCGACCAGTGGGAGGAGGCCGCCGTCGGCTTCGGCCGGCAGTACATGAACACGCCGCCCCTGCGCCTGCTCTGCGACGTGCTGCTGGAATTCAGCGCCGTGCGCAAGGCGATGGAGCGGCGTCAACCGGTCGACCTGCAGGAACGGCTCTGCCGGATGGCGGCTCAGCTGGCCGGCCTCAGCGGCATGATCATGATCAATCTGGGTGACCACCGGATGGCCCGCTCCTTCTTCCGGACCGGCCGGATGGCGGCCGACGAGACCGGCGACCGCGCGCTGCGGGCCTGGGTCACCGCCCGGGAGTCGCTGGTCCCGCTCTACTACGGCGACCCGCGCGAGGCGCTCAACCTCGCCAAGAAGAGCGGTGACCTGGCCGGTCAGACCCCGTGCGCGGCCCAGGCGATGGCGCCGGTCGTCGAGGCCAGGGCGCTGGCGATGCTCTCCGGCGCGGGGAAGAAGGACGTGGTCGACCAGGCCAAGCGGGCGCTGTCCCGGGCCCGGGCGGCGTTCGCCCAGATGACCGCGGACCAGAAGGAGGACGCGGCCTTCGGCTACACCGAGCGCCAGCTCTACTTCCACCAGGGCGACGCGCTGGTCCGGCTGGGGCAGGCGATGGAGGCCGACCTCATCCTGGAGCAGGCGCTCACCAAGTACGGCCCGTCCGACTGGCTCGATCCCACGCTGATCAGGCTCGACCGGGCCAGGTGCAAGCTGATGGAGGGCGACGTCGACGAGGCGGTGTCGATCGCCACGGCCACGATCGAGGGGCTCGGCGACGGCTGCCGGACGGACATCGTCATGCAGCGCGCCCACGAGGTGGCCAAGGCGATCGAGGCCAAGGTGCCGGACCACGCCGGGCTCCGGACCTACCTCGACGTGCTGCGCGCCGCGTCGCTGGTCAAGGTGGACCCGTTGGGCGTGGATGCATGAGCCACCTCAGGATCAGGCGCTACCGCTGGTCCGATCTCGAGGCGGTCTGCGCGCTGCATCAGATCTGCCTGGCCCAGGTCGGGCTCGCACCGGGGGACGGCGTCTGGTACGACGACGACTTCCCGAGGATCAACGAGATCTACCTCGCCGACCGGGGGGAGTTCCTGGTGGGTGAGGTCTCCGGCCGTGTCGTGTCGATGGCCGGGCTCCGCCGCGTCGACGACGAGACCGCCGAGATGTGCCGCCTGCGGGTCCATCCGGAGTTCCAGCGCCGCGGGTACGGCGCCCGGATGGTCTCGGCCCTGGAGGCGCGGGCGGTCGAGTTGGGCTACACGCGGCTGCGTGGGGACACCACCCTGAACCAGCCGGCGGCGATCGAGCTGTACCGCAAGTACGGCTGGCGCGAGATCCGCAGGGAGGAGCGCGGCGGGTGCGTCGTGCTCTACGGCGAGAAGGATCTGACGGGCGTGATGTCCGTGCTGCCGCAGTGATGCTGATGCCGTGTTGATCAGCTGTTTTCCGTTGCGATCCGGGGGAATCCCGAAATACTTGTCGTACCCGCAGTGACTCCCAGGGGGGTGCGATGAAGAGGATCGTCGTCCACAAACCCGGCGTGATCAGACTGAGCGGTGCCGCCAGCGCCACCCATGTGGGCTGACCGGCGCAGCCGACGGCTGGAACGCCCTCCGGCGCCCGTCCGGGCCTCGTGCCCCTCGGACGGGCGCCTTCGTCTGCGGTGCCGGGGCCGCCGGGGAGGACGGCGCGGCGGAGGAGAAAACCTCTCCCGGGATGCCTTCTTTCTCTCCCGGAGATTTCTCCCCGGCCGTGGCCGCGCTCTGGCCTGCCGGGTGGAGAACTTTCTTCTCCGGGAGGGGTTTTCCGGGTCGGGGTGAGGTTTTCCTCCCTCGATCCGGCGGGGCGGTGTATGCCCGAACCCTCCCGAGTAGAGGAATTCCACCCTTCGATTGATTTTTCATCGTCTCGGGTGTTCTTTTCTCCTCCTGGATGAGGAGTCTCGCCGGGTCTCCGGTGGGCGGTTCGGCCTTGCCCGCGTACTGAACAAACGTTTAGCATACTGAACATGCGTTCAGTAGATGATGACCGGACCGCCAGGGCCGTGATCCGGGACCGGGCACTGGAGCTGTTCGCCGCCCGAGGGCCGGACGCGGTGACCGTCCGGCGGATCGCCTCGGCCGCCGGGGTGTCGCCCGGTCTCGTCATCCACCACTTCGGCTCCAAGGAGGGGCTGCGCGCCGCGGTGGACGAGCACGTGGCCGCGGTCTTCGACGGCCTGCTGTCCAGGGCGGCGGACGGCGACCTCGACACGGCGGACGGGGCCTCCTTCGCGGAGGCGCTGCTGCGGGAGCTCCCTCCCGGCTCGCCGGTCCCCGGCTACCTGCGCCGCCTGCTGCTGTCCGGCGACCCCGCCGGGACCCGGGTGTTCCGGCGGTGGATGGAGGCCGGCCGGGCGACGCTGGAGGTGCTCGCCGCCCGCGGCGTCCTCGACCCGGGCCGCGACCCGGAGGTCCGGACGGCCTTCGTCGTGGCGGGCGACCTGATGCTGCTCCTGCTGCGGGAGCAGCTCGCCGACTCCCTCGGCGTCGACCCCCTCTCGCCGGAGGGCGCGGCCCGGTGGGCCGAAGAGGTGATGAGCATCTACCGGGACGGGCTGTTCGGCGTGGAGAGGAGATCCTGATGAAGGTCCTGGTCTGCGGTGCGGGGATAGCCGGGCTCACCCTGGCGTGGTGGCTGCGGCGGGTGGGCGCCGAGGTGGTGCTGCTGGAGAAGGCGCCCGAGCCGCGCAGCGGCGGCTACATGATCGACTTCTTCGGCGCGGGCTACGACGTGGCCGAGCGGATGGGCATCCTCCCCGGGCTGCACGCCGCCGCCGCCCGTATCACCGAGCTCGTCTACGCCGACGAGCGCGGCAGGCGGCTCGCCGGACTGCGCTACGCGGACGCCCGGGCGCTGCTGCGCGGACGGGTGCTGAGCATCATGCGCGGCGACCTGGAGGCGATCCTGCGCTCGTCGCTGGGCCCCGGTGCCGAGATCCGGTACGGCACCAGTCTCACCGCGATCCGCGAGGTCCCCGGCGGGATCGAGGCCGACCTGACCGACGGGACCACCTGCCGCGCCGATCTGCTGGTCGGCGCCGACGGCCTGCACTCCGAGGTCCGGCGGCTGGTCTTCGGCCCGGAACGCCGCTACCTGCGCTCCCTGGGCTACCACACCGCCTCCTACCTGTTCGAGGACGCGGGGCTGGCGGCGGAGACGGGCAGCCGGGCCGTGCTGGTGGGCCTGCCGGGCCGGCAGGCGGGGCTGTATCCGGTGCGGGACGGACGGCTGGCGGCGTTCCTCGTGCACGCCGCGCCGCAGGCGCCGCCGCCCGCCGACGCCCGGGGGGAGATCATGAGCCGGTACCGGGGGATGGGCGCGCTGGTGGATCGGGTGCTCGCCCACTGCCCGAAGGATCCCTACCACGACGACGTCGCCCAGATCCGGATGCCGGGCTGGACCCGGGGCCGGGTCACCCTGCTCGGCGACGCCGCCCACGCCGTCTCGCTCATGGCGGGCCAGGGATCGTCGATGGCCATGGGAGGGGCCCGCACGCTGGCCGTCGAGCTGCTGGGGGCCGGGGTGGAGGCGGCGCTGGAGCACTACGAGCGGCGGATGCGCCCCTTCGTGCTGGCCAAGCAGGAGAGCGGTCGCGCCGCCGCGCGCTGGATGGTCCCGGACCGGGCCTGGCGGATCACACTGCGCAACCGCCTGCTCGGCCTCGCCGGGCTGCCCGGCGGCGGTGCCGTGCTGGGCCGGGCGTTCAGGGGCCTGAGCTCCGGGCTGTGATCCGGCCGATCCGCCGGTCCCGCCGGTCCCGCGGGCGCGCCGGTCCGGTGCGCCGTACGGGACGGCGGTCCCGTACGGCGCGCGCCGGTGCTCACCCCAGCAGGGCGAGCCGGGAGACGACCTCCGCCAGGCCGGGAGGCTCCACCGACTCGGGCAGCCCGGCCGGCTCCGCCGGGGAGAACCAGCCGGCGCCCAGGTAGGCGCCCTCCTCCTCGGCGGTGAGCGCGCGGGGCCGCACCCGGGGCGTGCCGTCGAAGCGGGCCAGGTAGAACCGCTCGGTCTTGACGTAGCGCACGCCGAGCCAGGTGAAGTCCCGGCGCACCGGCAGCCAGCGGTCCAGCACCGCCCGCCCGGGCAGGCCGGTCTCCTCGGTCAGCTCCCGGCGGGCGGCCGCGAGAGGGGTCTCGCCCGGGTCGATGCCGCCGCCCGGCGGCTCCCAGAGGACCCGCCCGCTCACCGCGTCCCGCCAGCGCAGCAGCAGCACCCGGCCCAGTCCGTCCAGGCAGACCACCCGGGCCGCGGGCCGGTCGTCCACCGGAGGGACGCCCGTCGCGGGACCACCTCCGCTCAGCGTTTCATCGCCCCGTCGGCGATGGCGTCGGCGGCCTCGCCGATGGCGGCGGCGACGACCTCCAGCCGGCGGACCAGCTCGCGCTCCTTCATGGTCTCGGAGGTGATCTCGCCGGAGAAGATCCGCGCGATCTCGTACTGGTACATGCGCTGCAGGATGCCGCTGACCTTCTTGACCTCCAGGGCGTCTCCGGGGACCGCGGTGGGGCGGGACGCGAGGTCGTAGACCGCGGTCTCCAGTGCCTCGATGCCGGTGATCACCTGGTCCAGCATCGGGGCGAACCGCCGCTGCTCGCGGACCCGGTAGAGGTGGGACTCGCGGACGAAGTCGCGCAAGGAGTCCAGGATGTCGTCGATCGAGCGGGACAGGCGGAACATGTCCTCGCGGTCGATCGGAGTGATCAGCGCGCCGGACAGCTCCTCCACCAGACGGGCGCGCTGGGTGTCCCCCCGGTGCTCGATCTCGCGCATCCTCTCGTGCGCGTCGACCCTGCGGGTCTCGCCGCCGATCATCGCGATGGCCAGCCAGGCGCCCTCCTTGGTCGCCTCCAGCTGCCCGATCAGCGCCTCGGTGAGCACGCTGTCCATGTGGCCGGTCATCATGTCCCGGACACGACGTAACCGCTTCAAACGATCACTCCTCTGACGACGAGCGCCGTCGCCGCGGCGAGCAGGCCGCTCACCGGCAGCGTCAGCATCCAGGCTAGAACGATCTTCACGGCGGCGTGCCAGCGCACCCGGCCGCTGCCCTCGGCCACGCCCGCCCCGATCAGGGCGCCGGCGATGGTCTGGGTCATGCTCACCGGGGCCCCGATCGCGGCGCAGCCGATCACCGCGGTGCCGCTGGCCAGCTCGGCCGTCACGCCGTGCAGCGGTCGCGAGGCGATGATCTCCCGGCTGAGCGTGCGGCCGGCACGCGGCAGGCCGTACACGGCCCCGGCGCCGAACATCGCCGCCATGGCGACGCAGGTGGGCAGTGGCGCGCCGGAGAAACCCTGGGCGAGCATGAAGACGGCCAGCATCTTCTGGCCGTCGTTGGCCGCGTACGCCAGGCACTGCAGGCTGAACCCGACCCGGTGCCACCGCCGCAGCAGGCGGGCGTCGCGCAGGCGCGCCAGCAGGTGGCGCAGCGGCATCGACAGCAGCGCCCCGACGAGCGGCGCCGCCAGCGCGGTGGCCAGCACGAACAGCACCGCGTCGGAGGAGACCGGGGCGCCCCAGCCCAGACCGGCCCCGGTCAGGGCGCCGACGATGGCGAGGGTCAGGCTGGTGGGCCGCCCCCGGTTGCTCAGCGCCATGACGACGACCAGTGCGGCCAGGACCGCGACGGCCATGATGATCTGCCCGTCGGAGCCCTCCGCGGTGGTCAGCCGGGTGGCGAAGGTCGTGGCGACCTGGTGGGATACCAGAGGGACCAGCGCGACCGCGGCCATCATCATGAGCACACCGGTCACCGGGCGGATGCTGGGGATCTTCAGGCCGGTCGCGAGGAGCGCGCCGCCGTCGTTGACGCCCGTGATGACCGCGAACAGCGCGGCCAGTGCCGTCAGCGCGGCCAGGCTCACGGTTCCCACCCCACGTCAGCGGCCGCCGTCGGGTCCGGTGCCTCCGGTGCGGGTTCCGGATGGGGGATCGGTCTGTGCGTCCGTACCGTCTCCGTCCGTATCCAGGGGGTAATGCCTCATCAAAGTCAGATACCCGAAGTCAGCGGAATATAGCCGCTGATGGTGATATGTGGGGCGGCGCGGGCCGGGGAGGCGGAGGGGGAGGACGACCTCCGGGGCGAACCCGGGTAACCTCGTTCCCGCGACCGCCGGGGTGAGCCGGGCCGGACGCCCGGCGGGGGCGCCGCGCCCCGCCGGACCCGCCGGATCCGCTCACGGCGTCCGTACGATCCGACCTCGCGAAGGTGTGAAGGCCATGAGTGCTGCCGAGTATGTGCTGACGCTGTCCTGCCCGGACCGTCCCGGTGTCGTCGCCGCCGTCTCCGGACTGCTCGCCGGGCACGGGTGCAACATCACCGAGAGCCAGCAGTTCGGCGACCCGGACAGCAAGCGGTTCTTCATGCGCGTGCAGTTCTCCGCCCCGGTCTCCGAGGACGAGCTGCGCGCCTCCCTCGCCACGCTCGCCCCCGAGTTCGGCATGGAGACCAAGCTGCGCGACACGGCGGTCAGGCCGCGGGTGCTCATCATGGTCAGCAAGTTCGACCACTGCCTGAACGACCTGCTCCACCGGGCCCGCTCCGGCCTGCTCGACATCGACATCGTCGCGGTCGTCTCCAACCACCCCGACCTGCGGCCGCTCACCCAGTCGCACGGCGTCGACTACCACCACCTGCCGGTCACCCCGGAGACCAAGGCCCGGCAGGAGGCGGAGGTCCTGACGCTGGTCGAGCACTACCAGGCGGACCTGGTGGTGCTGGCCCGCTACATGCAGATCCTCTCCCAGGACCTCTGCGAGAAGCTGGCCGGGCGGGCGATCAACATCCACCACTCGTTCCTGCCGTCGTTCAAGGGCGCCAAGCCGTACCACCAGGCGTACGCCCGCGGGGTGAAGCTGATCGGGGCCACCGCCCACTACGTGACGTCGGACCTGGACGAGGGGCCGATCATCGAGCAGGAGGTGGCCCGGGTCAACCACAGCCACTCCCCGGAGGACCTGGTCGCCATCGGACGGGACGTGGAGTGCCTGGTCCTGGCCAGGGCCGTCAAGTGGCACGCCGAGCAGCGCGTGCTGCTCGACGGCCACAAGACGATCGTCTTCCCCCGCTGACCCGGGCGGCTCCGGGCCCGGGCCGCCCGGACGCGCGGGGGTTCCGGTCCGCGCCGCCCCGGCCGGGCGCGGAGCGGGACGGGCAGGGTCAGGGCCGGTAGGTCCCGAAATACCACGTGCCGCCCTCCGGGTCCGTGCAGGCGTACTCCCGGGAGCCGTACGGCTGGTCCGTCAGCGGCATGGTGACGACGGCCCCTGCGGCCACCGCCCGGTCGTGGTGGGCGTCCGGGTCGTCCACCGCCACGTACACCCCGTGCCCGCCCGGCTCCCCGGTGCCCAGCATGATCATCCCGGTGCCGACGGTCAGCTCAGCGTGCACGATCACGCCGTCGTCGTTCTCGGAGACCTCCCCGGCCTCGAATCCGAAGGCCTTGGCGAGCCACTCGATCGCCGCGGCGGGGTCGCGGTAGCGGACCAGCGGATAGACCGTTCGCATGGTCGTCCCTCCTGTCGTCCTTCACGGTCACCGGCAGTGTGTCCCGGCGGGGGCACGGAGGTCTTGGACGAATCTGACCTGCGCCCCGAGGCCCGTGCCCCTGAGGGCCGCGCTCCCGCGGCCCGTGCTCCGGAGAGGGCGGCGCCGGCCGGCGCCTCAGCCGGGGACGATGACCGGCTCCTCCGCCAGGGACCGGAGGAGCTCACCGGGGCAGGCCCCCGCCATCGCCCGGAAGTCGCGGTTCATGTGCGCCTGGTCGTAGTAGCCGCAGGCCGCGGCGGTCTCCGCGGGACGGGCACCGGCGCGCAGGCGCCGCAGGGCGCGCTCGAAGCGGAGCACGCGGGCGGCGGCCTTGGGGGCGAGCCCGATCTGGTCGTGGAAGCGGGCGACCAGGTGCCGGTGGCTCCAGCCCAACTCGCGGGCGAGCGCCGCGATGCCCGCCGTACCGCCGGTGGCGACGAGGCGGTCCCACGCCCAGCCGACCCGGGGGTCCGGGGCGGGAGCCGCGTGGATCCGCCGGGTGAGCAGCCCGTCCAGGAGCGCCAGGCGCTCGCGCCGGTCACCGGCCCGGGCCAGCCGCTCCAGCGCGGCGTCCGCCCACGGGCCGAGCAGCTCCTCCAGGGAGACCACCCGGTTGGCCAGCTCGCCCAGCGGGACCCCGAGCAACCGCCGCGCCCCGGCCGGGGTCAGGTCGATCTGCACGCTCTCGGCCGCCCCGCTCGTGAGGGTGTCGACGTAGGTGTCGTGGAGCCCGGCGACGAAGGAGGCCAGCCGCCGCGCCCCGCCGGGGCCGTCCAGGTCGAGCGGCGCGCCGAGACCGAAGATCACCACGATGCCGGAGAACGGCGGCTCCCTGCGCGCCAGCGGCACGTCGTAACGCTCGGAGTAGGCCGTCATCCGCCTGACGTACGGCCGCAGGGCGGGGCCCGGCGCGCCCACGGCGAACGTCAGGCCCCCGGTCGTCGCGTCGTCCATGCCCCGACGGTAACCGCTCCCGCCGACGGTTTCCCGCCGGCGGGGAGGCGTCCTACACGGCCAGGCCGGTGTGGTGGGCGAGGAAGGTGAGCTGGTCGGCGGCGAGGTCGACGGTCTTGCTGACCGCGCGGGCGCCGTGACCGGTCTCGGCCTCGTTGCGCAGCAGGATCGGCCGGTCGGCCGCCTGGGCGTGCTGCAGGGCGGCGCACATCTTCCAGGCGTGCAGCGGGTGGACCCGCGTGTCCGACTGGAAGACGGTGAACAGCGTCGCCGGATAGGAGACCCCTTCCCGGACGTGGTGGTACGGGGAGTAGGACCGGAGCCAGGCGAACTCGTCGGGCTTGTCGGCCGAGCCGTACTCGACGTTCCAGGTCGCGCCGAGGCCGAACAGCTCGTAGCGGATCATGTCGAGCAGCGGGGCCGAGCAGACCACCGCGGCGTAGAGGTCGGGGCGCTGGGTGAGGGCGGCACCGACCAGCAGACCGCCGTTGGAGCCGCCGGAGATGGCCAGCCGGTCGGGGGTGGTGACGCCGGTGGCGATCAGGTGCTCGGCGGCCGCGTGCAGGTCGTCGAAGACGTTCTGCTTGTTGGCCAGCATCCCGGCCCGGTGCCACTGCTCGCCCTGCTCGCCCCCGCCGCGCAGCTGGGCGATGGCGTAGGTGCCGCCCGCCTCCACCCAGGCCAGGATCGAGGCCGAGTAACCGGGGGTCATCGAGATGCCGAAGCCGCCGTAGCCGTACAGGATCGTGGGCCGGGGGCCCTCGGCGCCGGGCGGGGAGATCACCAGCATGTGCACCTCGGTGCCGTCGGCCGAACGGTAGACGACCTGCTCGGTGGTGACGGCGGGCACCTCGACGGCGCCCGGGGAGGCGGCCCACAGGGTGGTCTCGCCGGTGCGGGCGTCGTAGCGCTGCACGGTCGGCGGGGTGGTGTTGTCTGTGTAGCCGAACCAGGCCTCGTGCCCGCCCTCGGGGCGCTCGCTGATGCCGCCGATCGTGCCCAGGCCCGGCGTGGGGACCTCGCCGATCCGCTCCCCGGTGACCAGGTCGTGCACGGAGACCTCGCTGATCGCGTGCCGGGTCCAGCCGGCCAGCATGACGGGGCGGTCCACGTCGTCGAGGATCGCGAAGTCCGACAGCACGGCCTCGGCGTCCTGCGGGATCAGGTCGCGCCAGTGCTCGGCCTGCGGCGTGGCCGGGTCGGTCACGCAGATGCGGCCGCGGGGGGCGTCGCGGTCGGTGAAGACGTACAGCCGCCCGTCCCGGCCGAAGTGCAGCGAGGTCTGGGCGTCGACACCCTCCTGGACGACGACGAGCTCCGGGGCCTCGGGGGAGGAGGCCCGGATGTCGGCGACCCACAGGTCGTTGCGCGGGGCCGTGCCCCGGGAGGCGGAGACGGACAGCCACCGGCCGTCGCGGGAGACGCCGACGCCGTAGTAGTTGGTCTTCTCCATGCCGTCACCGAAGATCAGCACGTCGTCCTCGGTGGGGGCGCCGACGCGGTGCAGGTAGACCCGGCGGTGGTACTGCTCCTCGCCCTCGGGCACCTCGGCGGGCGGCAGCCTGCGCACGTAGTAGAACGCCTCGCCGCCGGGCAGCCAGGCGACGGGGGAGTAGCGGCACCGGTCGATCGGCCCCTCGACCGGGGTCCCGGTCGCGACGTCCATCACGTAGAGCCTGGACTCCTCGTCGCCGCCCACGGAGATCTGGTACGCGAGCAGGCGGCCCTCCTTGTCGGGCTGCCAGGCGTCGAGCGTGGTCAGCCCCGACGGGTCGAGCGCCGTCGGGTCGAGCAGCGCCCGCTCGGCGCCGGCGGGGTCGACCGTGTACAGCACCGCGTGCTCCTGGTCGGGGGTCCGCCGCATGAAGAAGCTGCGCTCGCCCCGCCAGACCGGGGCGCCGACGGTGCCGGACCTCAGCAGCTCGGCGACCCGGGCCTTGAACCGGTCGCGTCCCGGCAGCGCCCCCAGCTCCGAGGTGAACAGCTTCTCCTGCGCGGCCAGCCACTCCCCGGTCTCCGGGGCGTCGGGGTCCTCCAGCCAGCGGTAGGGGTCGGGGACGGGGACGCCGTGCAGGTCATCGACGACGTCGTCACGG
The DNA here is from genome assembly GCF_039534085.1 of Planomonospora alba. NCBI lineage: Bacteria > Bacillati > Actinomycetota > Actinomycetes > Streptosporangiales > Streptosporangiaceae > Planomonospora > Planomonospora alba. Next base: position 38,508 of record NZ_BAAAUT010000004.1, on the reverse strand, counting down.
CGGGCGGGCGGGTACGGCTGTCGCGTCATGGCTCGAACCCTACGACCTCGGACGGCCGATGAGGTACGGCTTACGCTCCGCGCGTTACCGAACGAGCTTCGGAGGAGTGAAGAACGGGTAATGCGGGCATAAAACACCCCAGCAGCCCCTCCCGTCATTTATGGGTGGCGGGCAGGCCGAAACAGAAGTCAGACTTGGTCCAGGACGGCGCCGTGGTGACCATCCGCTGGGCCGTCCGGCGGAGGTCCACGTGACGGAAGCGCCCGGGCCCCAAGAGGGGCCGCCAACCGGGGCACGCGGTGTGCCCCACGAGATGACGCGACGCACCGCGGGGGAGGCCCGCTGATGCGCCAGGTCCTGTTGCTCAACGCCACCTTCGAGCCGCTGACCACCCTCTCCCTGCAGCGCGCCGTCGTGCTCGTGCTGCGGGAGAAGGCCGACGTCGTGCACCGCGACGGGCGGGGCGCCGTGCTCCGCTCGGCGAGCCGCACGGTCGACGTGCCGTCGGTGATCAGGCTCCGCCGCTACGTCCGCATCCCCTACCGGTCGCGGATCCCGCTGACCAGGACCGCGCTGATGCGCCGGGACGACTACCGGTGCGTCTACTGCGGCCAGCGGGCCGAGACCATCGACCACGTGATCCCCCGCTCGCGGGGCGGCACCCACACGTGGGAGAACTGCGTGGCCTCGTGCACGGCCTGCAACCACCGCAAGGCCGACCGGCTGCTGGAGGAGCTGGGGTGGACGCTCGACGTCGTCCCGGCGGTGCCGCGCGGCGCCCACTGGCGGCTGATCGGCGCGCACGTCGTGGGCGACCCGCAGTGGGCGCCCTACCTGGAGGAGACCGCGGCCTGACATCCGCTCGCCCCGGCGCGGTCCGGATCGGCACAATCGGTGCATGACATGGACCTTCACCTCCGACGTCGAGGTGTTCGCCGGGGCGGCGGAGCCGTGGCTGCTCCGCGATCCGATCCGCAACACCCTTCTGCTCACGGTCCTGCGCGGCATCCGGATCGGCCTCCACACCGACGACCTGCTGCTGGGCCGGTTGGAGGAGGACGGCGAGACCGTGGCCGCGGCGATCCAGACACCGCCGCGCGGCCTGCTCCTGCCGGATCTCCCGGTCCGTGCCGTGCCCTCCCTCGCCGCCGCGCTGATCGAGGCCGAGCGGGCGGTCCCCGGGGTCAGCGGGCCGCTGGCGCAGGCGGAGGCGTTCGCCGCCTCCTGGTGGCGGCCCGCGGTACGGCGCGTCTCCGAGCGCCTCCACCGGCTGGAGTCCATGGCTCCGCCCCGGCGCCCGGTCCCCGGGGCCGCCCGCACCGCGGTCGACGGCGACCGAGAGCTGCTCACGGCCTGGTTCGCCGACTTCCACCTGGAGGCGATGGGGGAGCGGCCGGCGGACCAGACCCCGGTGGTCTCCAGCCGGATCGGCCGGCGGGAGCTGGTCCTGTGGGAGGACGGCGGCCGTCCCGTCGCGTGCGCGGCCTTCTCCGCGCCGATCGCCGCGATGTCGCGGATCGGCCCGGTCTACACGCCGCCGGAGTTCCGCGGCCGGGGGTACGGCGAGGCGGTCACCCGCGCGGCGACCCGCGAGGCTCTGGACGCCGGCGCCGCCGAGGTGCTGCTCTTCACCGACCTGGCCAACCCGGTCTCCAACTCGGTCTACCAGGCGATCGGCTACCGGGCGGTCGCCGACTACGCCACGATCGCGTTCGGGTGAGCGCGACCGCCGCGCCGGGTGCCGTGACACCTGCGCGGCGGTCCCCGGGAGGAGGGAGGAGCCGGGCCGCCTGAGTAATCTGGTGTCATGCCTCGTTACGATTTCCGCTGCCGCGCCTGCGGGTCCACCTTCGAGTTGTCGCGCCCGATGGCCGAGTCCGGTGCACCCGCTCCCTGCCCCGAGGGGCACGAGGACACCGTCCGGCTGCTGTCCACGGTCGCCGTGACCGGCGGCGCCGCCGCACCCCGCCCCGCCGGCGGTGGCGGCTGCTGCGGTGGCGGCTGCTGCGGCGGCTGACCCCGGCCGGAGTCTCCGGAGACGGGCGGCGTCCCCGCGCCGGATCCGCCCGGAGGAACGCCGCCCCGCGCTCGCGGGGCGGCGTTCCGGCGTCTCGGGGGAGTGCGCGGCCCTTCAGCGGACGCGTCCCGCGGGGGGCACGCCGTTCACCGGGGTCAGGCCGCGCGCTTGCCCTGGAAGGGCAGGAAGCGCTCGGCCAGGTGCGGCCGGGCGGGGACGAAGGTCGGCTCGGTGGCGATGATCCGGTCGAACCGGAAGGCCCGGATCGCGCCGCGCAGGCGGCACATGCCCACGAGGTACCAGTGCTCGCGGTGGACCATGCAGGTCACGGGGTCGACGTCGCGGACGGTGATCCGGCCGGAGACGTCGCGGTAGTGCAGGCGGACCACCATCCGCGAGGTGATGGCGCTCGCGATGGTCCTGGCCCGGTCGGCGATGTCGGCCGGGAGCGGCTCGGTCAGGGTGGCGAGGGTGGTGGCGGTGACGTCGTCGTCGAGCTGGAGGTGCTCGAAGGCGTGGCGGAGGCCGTGCCGGGCGGCGGCGGCCTGCGGGCCCGAGCCCAGGTGTGCCAGGGACAGGGCGAGGGCGGCGATCTCGGCGGTCGTCAGCGGGCTGGCAGGGGGCTTCATGACGGTAGCCATACCCATACAATACGGACGGCTACCGACATTTTTCGAACAAAAGTGCCGGTTTCCGGGACTCTAACCTCCCGGAAAGGCCCGTGGTCCCCCTCCGGTTCGATCGCCGGGGCGCGGCACGCGCCGGTCCCGGAGGGCGCTGGTTCCGGACGCGCGCCGGGCCCGCCCGCGGTACGCGGACGGGCCCGGAGGGATCCGGTCACCGGGAGCCCGGAGGAAGCCCGGTCAGCGGGAGAGCTGTGACAGGTCGCGCGAGGCGCCGGTGGAGGCCGAGGTGGTCAGCGCGGCGTAGGCCTGGAGCGCGGCGCTGACCGGGCGGCGGCGGTCGCGCGGCCGGTAGCCGCCCAGCTCGGCCAGGAGCCGCTCGCGGCGGGCGGCCAGCTCGGCCTCCGGCACCTGCAGCTCGATCGACCGGCCGGGGATGTCGATGGCGATGACGTCGCCGTCCTCGACCAGGGCGATGGTCCCGCCCTCGGCCGCCTCGGGGGAGGCGTGGCCGATGGACAGACCGCTGGTCCCGCCGGAGAAGCGGCCGTCGGTGACCAGCGCGCACGCCTTGCCCAGGCCCTTGCCCTTCAGGAACGAGGTCGGGTAGAGCATCTCCTGCATGCCGGGTCCGCCCTTGGGGCCCTCGTAGCGGATGACGACGACGTCGCCCTCCTTGACCCGGTTGTTCAGGATTCCCTCGACCGCGTCCTCCTGGGACTCGAAGACCACCGCGGGCCCGGAGAACCGCCAGATCGACTCGTCCACGCCGGCGGTCTTGACGATGCAGCCGTCGGCGGCGATGTTGCCGTAGAGCACGGCCAGGCCGCCGTCGCGGGTGTAGGCGTGCTCGACGTCGCGCACGCAGCCGCCCTCGCGGTCCAGGTCGAGCGAGTCCCACCGGTTGTCCTGCGAGTACGGCTTGACGGTCCGCACGTTGCCGGGGGCCGCGTGCCACAGCTCCAGCGCCTCCGGCAGCACCTTGTCCGAACGCACGTCCCAGGAGTCGAGGTAGTCGCCCAGGGTGCCGCCGCCAACGGTGCGCACGTCGCGGTGGAGCAGCCCGCCCCGGTCCAGCTCGCCCAGGATGGCCGGGATGCCGCCGGCCCGGTGCACGTCCTCGACGTGGTACTTGTCCGTGGCCGGGGCGACCTTGCACAGGCAGGGCACCCGGAGCGAGATCTCGTTGATCTCCTTGAGGCCGAAGTCGACCTGCGCCTCCCGGGCGGCGGCCAGGATGTGCAGGATCGTGTTGGTGGAGCCGCCCATCGCCACGTCCAGCGCCATGGCGTTCTCGAACGCCTCCTTGGTGGCGATGCTGCGCGGCAGCACGCTCTCGTCGTCCTGCTCGTAGTAGCGCTTGGTGATCTCGACCAGCTGCCGCCCGGCGTCCTCGAAGAGCTTCCTGCGGGCCTTGTGCGTGGCCAGGATCGTGCCGTTGCCGGGCAGCGCCAGGCCGATGGCCTCGGCGAGGCAGTTCATCGAGTTGGCGGTGAACATGCCGCTGCACGAGCCGCAGGTCGGGCAGGCGCTCTCCTCCATCTCCAGCAGCTCGGCGTCGGAGACGCTCTCGTCCGCGGAGGCGATCATGGGATCGATCAGGTCGAGCTTCTTGCCGGGCAGTTTGCCGGCCTCCATCGGCCCGCCGGAGACGAAGATCGTGGGGATGTTGAGCCGGAAGGCCGCCAGCAGCATGCCCGGTGTGATCTTGTCGCAGTTGGAGACGCAGATCAGCGCGTCCGCGCAGTGCGCGTTGACCATGTACTCGACCGCGTCGGCGATGAGCTCGCGGCTGGGCAGCGAGTAGAGCATGCCGCCGTGGCCCATGGCGATGCCGTCGTCCACCGCGATCGTGTTGAACTCGCGCGGGATCGCCCCCGCCTCGCGGATCGCCCCGGCGACGACGTCGCCGACCTCGCGCAGGTGGACGTGGCCGGGGACGAACTGGGTGAAGCTGTTGGCCACCGCGATGATGGGCTTGCCGAAGTCGCCGCCGGCTACGCCCGTCGCCCGGAGCAGGGCCCGGGCTCCGGCCATGTTCCTGCCGTGAGTGACCGTACGAGACCTGAGGGCGGGCATGACGCTTCTCCCATCATCGACACCGAGTCTTCAAATGGTACGGCCCACGCCCGGCTGATGAGACACGCGGTCCATCTTCCGGACGGCGGGGACGCCGTGCAGGGCGGCCGCGCGGGACCGCCGGGAAGCGCCGTGAGGGAGGGCGGGGCGGGGACGGCGCGGAGGAGGGGCGGCATGCGGAACGCCCGGCGGGAGGCCGCCGGGCGCCGGGGGAACGAGGGGTCAGCCCTCGGGGTAGCGGGCGGGCAGGGCCCGCTCGGCGATCTCGTAGATCTTCGCGATCTCGGTGTCGGTGAGCGACCGCTCCCGCTTGGTGATCCACTTGCGGACGCGCGAGCCGTCGAAGACGTCGACGCTGCGGACGTTGAGGACCTTCCACGGGACGGGCGGGCCGTAGATCGCCAGGGCCGGGACCACGACGATCTCGCGGCCGAGCGCCTCACCGATCAGCCGGGAGGCCTCCTCGGCCTCCCAGCGGGCCTCGTCGAGGCGGGCCTTCTGGTCGAACGGGCCGTGGAACAGCTTGCGGTGCGACTGCACGCGGACCGGGAGCCGCTTGTCCCACTTCTCGGAGTCGACGGCGTAGACCCCGGTCGGACCGATGACCAGGTGGTCGATCTGGGCGTCGCTGTCCGGGATCGCGCGGGCGTGCAGCGTGCGGTAGCCTCCGCGCTCCAGCCGTTTCAGCTGGGCCTCCGTGCGCCGCTCCGCGACCGAGGCGCGGCGCCAGGCGGGCACGCTCGAGTGCGAGCGGGCGCGCAGCACCGTGTCGGCGATCACGGCCAGCACGGCGGTGGTCACCCCCCAGCGCCAGCCGGCGAGCAGGACGCCTCCCGCCACCCCCGCGACGACCGCGATCAGGAGGCGGCGGCGGAGCGGGCGGTACCGGGGATGACCGAGCAGGGCGCGCAGCGTGACGCGCTCCGTGGGCGGCGCGTACGTAGACGCGGGCGCAGACGAGGGCGCGGCGGGCCGGGCCGCCGGCCTCTCCTCGGCCGGGCGATCACCGACCCAGAGCGGTGACGTGCTGTTACCGTCTTCGGGCACATGACCGGTGTCCACGTGACTCACGGTAGCCGAAGTCCGAAGAGGGTGCCTAGTAGTCCCCAACTCACACTTTTGTGACCACGGTCACCCGCATGGGACTGCAGGGTAACGGGTATCCATACATATCTCTCTAGAGAGGTCCGGGCCTCCCCGCCCGGTCGGTCCCCTCAGGCCCGCAGCAGTTCGACCAGGTGGACGGCGACGTCCTCCAGGAGGGTCGAGGGGGCCACCGGCGCGGCGGCGACGGCGGAGAACAGGCTCGGCAGGCCCGGCAGCGGGAACCCGTCCTCCCGCGCCGCGGCGCCGCCCACCTCGTTCTTGGCCAGCAGGACCCGGCTCCGCTCCCAGGCGTCCAGGACCTCCTCGGGGGAGGGCACCCCGAAGCCGTGACCCACCGGGGCCGCGTGGCGGAGCCGTACCAGCGGGGTGTCGGCGAAGGCCAGCGCCACCCGCGAGCGCAGCGCGAGGTCGTCGCGGAGCCCGCCGTCCACCCAGTCCATCGAGGTGCAGGGAGTGCGGCAGCCGGACACGCAGGTGGCCAGCGCGCCGGCCACCTGGCTGTGCTGCCGGTCGAAGTAGGCGCGCCAGCCCTCGGCGGGCTCGGCGGCCACGCGCAGGGTCCGGTTGGCGGCCGACTGCTCGGCCTTGGTGTGGTCGCACCCCCGGTCGCCGATCACGCCGAACCGGCTGCCCGGCGCGCTCAGCCCGGCGGGCCAGCGGACCGGGTCGCCCGCGTGCCCGAGCACCGGCTCGAAGGCGAGCAGCGGGAGATATTCGCTGGCGATGTGCAGGGCGGCCACCATGGGGCTGAGCTCGCGCCGGTGCCACCGGATCGCGATCACCTCCAGCAGCAGCCCGTAGGCCGGGCGCAGCGACTCCAGCGCCCCGCGCGGCTGGTGCCGGGGGGTCTGCGGCATGGTGCACGCCCGCGCCCGCCGCCGCAGCGCCGGGGGCACCTGCGGCGCCTCGACCGCGAAGTCCTCGGCGTCGAGGGAGAGCAGCCGCTGGCCGAACTCGCACACCGCGGCGACCTCGGGATCGTCGGTGAGGGCTTCGAGGTCGGCGAACGCGTGCCGCCGGGCGAGCGCGACGAGCAGGTCCTGTACCGAGTCCATCAGGGGGAGGATCTCACGTTTCCCGGCTCCGCCGGTCCGCGCGGACCGGCGGAACCGTACTCGAAGGGGAGCGCGACGGCGCCCCCGCGGGGGCGCCGTCCGGTCCGGTTCCTCAGGCCGCGGCGTCCCTGGCCTGGGCCCGCAGGGCGCGGCGGACGCCGTCGGCGCCCTCCATGAGCAGGCGGCGCAGCGCCTGCGGCGGGTCGCTGTCCTCGATCAGCCGCTCCGTCTTGGCGACGGTCTCCGGGGAGACGGCCAGGGCCGGGTAGCAGCCGTTGGCGAAGCTCTGCGCGCTGTCGGAGGTCCAGGACTTCCAGATCCGGCCGATCTCGGCGAAGTACCGGTCGGCGTACGGCTCCAGCAGCTCGGGGTGGCGCGGGTCCATGAAGCCGCCGATCGTCGAGCGGAGCAGGGCGCCGCTCAGCCTGCCCCCGGTGATCGCGGACCAGGCCTCGGCCTTGGCCTCGGCGGTGGGCAGCGCGGCCCGGGCCAGCGCGGCGGCGCGCTCGCCGGTCGCGGTGGGGTCGCGCAGCAGCTCCTCGGCGATGTCGGCGTCGCCGAGCACGCCGCCGGAGACCAGGGCCTGGACGAGGGTCCAGCGCAGGTCGGTGTCCACGGTCAGGCCCTCCAGCACGGTCGTGCCGTCGAGCAGGCCGGAGAGGAACGCCAGGTCGTCGGCGGAGACGGCGGTGGCGGCCAGGGCGTTGACGTAGGCGAGCTGGTGGTCGGAGCCGGGCTCCGCCGCCGCGACGAGGGAGCGCAGCGCGGCGGCCAGCGTGGCCAGGCCCTCGGCGCGCCAGGCCGGGTCGGCGTACTGCTGCACGGCCAGGCGGGCCTGGCGGAGCACGGTCTGGGCGACGGTGATGTCCTTGACCGAGGCGATGCCCGAGGCGACCAGCGCCACGTAGTCGCGGGTGGCCATCTCGGCGTCGCGGGTCATGTCCCAGGCCGCCGACCAGCACAGCGCGCGGGGCAGGGAGCCCGAGACCCCGTCGAACTTCGCGATGCCGCCCTCGACCAGGGTGCGCAGCGAGCGCTCGTCCAGCCGGATCTTGGCGTAGGTCAGGTCGTCGTCGTTGATCAGCACCAGGTCCGGCTGGGCCTCGCCGACCAGCTCGGGCACGGCCGTACGGGCGCCGACCACGTCGAGCTCGACCCGCTTGACGCGGACGAGGGCGTCGCCGGAGTAGGAGTACAGGCCGATGGCGACGCGGTGCGAGCGGAGCGTCGGGTAGTCGGCCGGCGCCTCCTGAAGCACCTCGAAGGCCGTGAAGCGGCCCGCCTCGTCGACCTCGAAGGAGGGGCGCAGGGTGTTGACCCAGGCGGTCTCCAGCCATTCCTTGGACCACTCCGACAGGTTCCGGCCGCTGGTGCGCTCCAGCGCGCGCAGCAGGTCGGACAGCTCGGTGTTGCCCCAGGCGTGCTCGTTGAAGTAGTCGCGCACGCCCGCCAGGAAGTTGTCCAGGCCGACGTAGGCGACGAGCTGCTTGAGGACCGAGGCGCCCTTGGCGTAGGTGATGCCGTCGAAGTTGACCTCGACCGCGTGCATGTCGACGATGTCGGCGGCGATCGGGTGGGTGGAGGGCAGCTGGTCCTGGCGGTAGGCCCAGGCCTTCTCCACGTTGGCGAAGGTCGTCCAGGCGCCCTGCCCCCAGCGGGTGGCCTCGGCCTGGCAGAGCACCGAGGCGTAGGTCGCGAACGACTCGTTCAGCCACAGGTCGTCCCACCAGCGCATGGTGACGAGGTCGCCGAACCACATGTGCGCCATCTCGTGCAGGATCGTCTCGGCCCGGCGCTCGATCACGGCGTCGGTGACGCGGGAGCGGAAGACGTAGTCCTCCAGGAAGGTCACGCAGCCGGCGTTCTCCATCGCGCCGGCGTTGAACTCCGGCACGAACAGCTGGTCGTACTTGCCGAAGGGGTAGCGGATGCCGAAGACCTTGTGGAAGAAGTCGAAGCCCTGCCGGGTGACCTCGAAGATGTTCTCCGGGTCGAGGTGCTCGGCGAGCGAGGCCCGGCAGTAGATGCCCAGCGGGATGCCGTCGTGCTCGGAGGTCACCTTGTGGTACGGCCCGGCGCACAGCGCGGTGATGTAGGTGCTCATCACCGGGGTGGGCGGGAAGTGCCAGCGCTTGGCGGCCTGCAGGGCGCCGTGCCTGCCCCGGTGCTCGGGCAGCTCCTCGATCTCGTCGGGCGCCGCGTTGGAGATCACCTCCCAGTAGGAGGGCGCGAGCACGGTCAGCTCGAAGGTCGCCTTCAGGTCGGGCTGGTCGAAGCAGGCGTACATCCGGTGGGCGTCGGCCGTCTCGAACTGGCTGTGCAGGTAGACGTTCTTGTCGACCGGGTCGACGAAGCGGTGCAGGCCCTCGCCGGTGCGCATGTAGGAGCAGTCGGCGTCGATCCGCAGCTCGTTGCTCTGTGCCAGGTCCGGCAGCGGGAGCCGCCCGGCCTCCGGGTCGTAGGTGTTCACGTCCAGCTCGGTGCCGTTCAGCACGGCCTTGCGCACCTTGGCGCCGGCCAGGTCGATGAACGTCTCCGCGCCCACCCGGTTGCTGGTGAAGCGGACCGTGGTGACGCTCTCGAAGCGCTCCTCACCCTCGGTCAGGTCGAGCTCCACCGCATACGACTGCACACTGAGCAACCCTGCGCGCTCACGGGCCTCGTCACGGGTCAGATTGCCTGCCACTACCGCTCCCTCGTCGCAACTTCCTCCGCTCCCTCGCTGGAGGACTGCCTGAATCCTGCCACGTGGGGCACAGAACCGTCGTGCGGAGGATCGCACACGCGGCGGGACGGCGTCCCGCGGCGGCGGTCCGGTCCCGGGACGGACCCGGAACACAGGTGTGATGCCCCGGGGTGCCGCCCGGGAAGACCGTTCTTGTCGAAGACCGTTGCCCGACGAGGGAGCCGACACATGACCGAACACACTCCGGTGGACCTCTGGTTCGACCCCTTCTGCCCGTTCGCGTGGATGACGTCCCGCTGGCTGCTGGAGGTGGAGAAGGTGCGGCCGATCGAGCCGCGCTGGCACATCATGAGCCTGTACGTCCTCAACGAGGACAAGGACGTCCCCGAGGAGTACCGCGAGATGACCGCCAAGGCCCTCGGGCCGGCGCGCGTGGTCACCGCGGTGCAGGAGGAGCACGGCTCCGAGACGGTGGGCCGCCTCTACACCGAGCTGGGCGTCCGCCTGCACAACCAGGGCGCGGTCAAGCGGCTCGACACGCTCCGCGAGACCGTCGAGGAGGCGCTGGAGGCGGCGGGGCTCGACCGGTCCTTCGCCGACGCGATGGACTCCGGCGAGTACGACGCGGCGCTGCGCGCCTCGCACGCCGACGGCATCGACCGAGTCGGCCAGGAGGTCGGCACCCCGGTGATCGCGGTCGGCGACGTCGCGTTCTTCGGGCCGGTCATCTCGCCCGCGCCCAAGGGCGAGGAGGCGGGCCGGCTCTGGGACGGGGTCCGGCTCGTCGCCGGCTTCGACGGTTTCTTCGAACTGAAGCGCTCGCGGACCCGGCCGCCGATCTTCGACTGAGCCGGTGTCGCGGACCGGCGCCCGTACGGCGGGCCGGGAGGGTCCGCCGTACGGTCATGACCGCCATTTATGACAAGTTCGCAATATCCTCGGCCATTTCCCGCCGAGCGAGACGCTCCTTCGTATCCTTGGCGGGCGAGACGGCGGAGGGCTCCGACCGCCATGTGACTGTGAGTGTCGTTACCACTACGATTCGTGATGGCAGGAGCTCTCGCCTTCCACCGGTCCGCGCGCGAGGATGAGGGAATGCGTCACCTTTATCTGAACGGAGCCTGGCAGCCGTCGGCATCGGGCGAGAGCATCGACGTGGTCAACCCGGCCACCGAGGAGCTGACCGACCGCGTCCCCGCGGGCTCGCCCGACGACGTCGAGGCCGCCGTGGCCGCCGCCCGCGCGGCCCTGCCGGCCTGGTCCGGCACGGCCCCCGCCGAGCGGGGCAAGGTCCTCGCCGCCGCGGCCGCGCTGATCCGGGAGCGCTCCGACCAGATAGCCAGGATCATCTCCACCGACATGGGCGCCCCGTACGGCCTGGCGACGAAGGTGCAGACCCTGATGCCCGCCCAGGTGCTGGACTCCTACGCGCACCTGGCGGAGACCTACGACTTCGACGCCCGGCGGATCGGCAACTCCCGGATCCTGCGGGAGCCGGTCGGCGTGGTCGGCGCGATCACGCCGTGGAACTACCCGCTCCACCAGATCGTGTGCAAGGTCGGCCCGGCGCTCGCCGCCGGGTGCACGGTCGTGCTCAAGCCCAGCGAGGTGGCGCCGCTGGCGGCCTTCGCGCTGGCCGGGGTCTTCGACGAGGTGGGGCTGCCCCCCGGGGTGTTCAACATGCTCAGCGGGCGCGGCCCGGTGATCGGCGAGGCCCTCGCCGCCCACCCCGGCGTGGACATGGTCTCCTTCACCGGCTCCACCCGGGCGGGCCGCCGGGTCGCCGCGCTCGCCGCCGAGACGGTCAAGCGGGTCGCGCTGGAGCTCGGCGGCAAGTCGGCGAGCGTGGTCCTGCCCGACGCCGACCTCCCGGCGGCGGTCAGGGCGACGGTGGCCAACGCCTTCCTCAACTCCGGCCAGACCTGCTCCGCCTGGACCCGCATGATCGTCCATCGCGACCAGTACGACGAGGCCGTCGCGCTCGCGGTGGAGGCCGCCGCCGGATACACCGTCGGCGACCCGTTCGACGAGGGCACCAGGCTCGGCCCGCTGGTCTCCGCCGCGCAGCGCGACCGCGTGATCCGCTACATCAACCGGGGCCAGGAGGAGGGCGCCCGGCTGGTCGCCGGCGGCACCGACCGCCCCCTGGAGCGGGGCTTCTACGTGGCGCCCACGGTCTTCGCCGGCGTCGCGCCGGGCATGGCCATCGAGCAGGAGGAGATCTTCGGCCCGGTCCTGTCGATCATCCCCTACAGCCGGGGCGAGGACGAGGCCGTCGCCATCGCCGACGGCACGCCGTACGGGCTGGCGGGCGCGGTCTGGTCCGGCGACGAGGAGCGGGCGGTCGCGCTGGCGCGGCGCCTGCGCACCGGCCAGGTGTCGATCAACGGCGGGAGGTTCAACCCGCTGGCCCCCTTCGGGGGCTACAAGCAGTCGGGGATCGGCCGCGAGCTGGGCGAGTTCGGGCTGGAGGAGTATCTGGAGACCAAGTCGCTCCAGCTGTGAACCCGCCCCGCCGCGGAGGGGGCGCCGTCAGGGCGTCTGGAGCAGGACCTTGCGGGCGGCGTCCTTGGCCAGCCGGTCGACGTAGAGGGTGCCGTTCAGGTGGTCGGTCTCGTGCTGGAAGCACCGGGCGAGCATGCCGCGCGCCTTCACCCGCACCGGCCGGCCGAGGCGGTCGACCCCGGTGACGGTGACCCCGGCGGCCCGCGGGGTCCTGGCGTACAGCGGCTTGCCCGTCTCGCGGCTCGGCACCGACAGGCAGCCCTCCTCGTCGAGCACCTCGGCGTCGTCGTCGACCGTCAGCTCGGGGTTGATCACGTGGCCCTTGCGGTTGCTGCAGTCGTAGACGAAGATCCGCTTCGACACGCCGATCTGCGGCCCGGCCAGGCCGACGCCCTGCGCGGCGTACATGGCGGTGAACATCTCGTCGACCAGCCGGCGCAGGTCGCGGTCGAAGTCCACCACCGGCTCGGCGGGCGTGCGCAGGACCGGATCCCCGATCACTCGGATGTCACGCATGTGAGGGCTCCCAGATGTAAGGGTTCTATCGGCAGATCACCTATTACTCTAGCGGGGGGCGGCCGCCCGGGCGGACGACTCCACCTGCCAGACTGGGCGGGTGCGTGTCTACATCGGTGCCGACCATGCCGGCTATGAACTCAAGAACCACCTCGTCTCCTGGCTGAAGGAGCACGGACACGAGGTCACGGACTGCGGTCCGTTCGTCTACGACGCCGAGGACGACTACCCGCCGTTCGTCCTGCGCGCGGCCGAGGGCGTCGCGAACGACCCCGGCAGCCTGGGGGTCGTCATCGGCGGCTCCGGCAACGGCGAGCAGATCGCGGCGAACAAGGTGCGCGGCGTGCGCGCGGCCCTGGCCTGGAGCGAGGACACCGCCAAGCTGGCCCGCGAGCACAACGACGCGAACGTGATCAGCATCGGCGGGCGGATGCACAGCACGGAGGAGTCGACCAGGTTCGTCGAGCTGTTCCTGTCGACCCCCTACTCGGGGGCCGAGCGGCACAGCCGCCGCATCGCGCAGCTCGGCGCCTACGAGACGACCGGCGAGCTCCCGCCGCTGCCGTGACACCCGCCCGTGCGGGGCGGCGCGTCCCACGCGGCCTGCCGGCCGCCCCGCACGCGGCCTACCGGCCGTCCCGGCCGCCCCTGCGGGCGGGCTCCCGGCGCGGGGTCTCGTCGCGCAGGGGCCGCCGGTCGGCGGCCTCCTGCTGCTCCTTCGAGGGCCGGGAGACGTCCCGGGCCCGCATCGCGGTGACCGCGGTGATCTGCAAGCTCTGCAGTGCCATGCCGCCAGCCTAGACGGCCCGGGCCCGCCGCGGGCGGGCCCGGCCCCGAGGACGGCGCCTGCCGGCAGGCGCCGCCAGGGAAGCGGCCCGCGGACGGCGCCGCCCGGATTCCGGGAAGCGGCCCGCGGACGGAACCGCTCAGAGGCGCGGGCGGGCGGCGCCGCTCAGAAGACCAGGCCCGCGCAGGGCGCGGGCTCCCACGACAGCGCGGTGGACAGCTCCCGCACGGCCCCCGCCCGGACCTCGCGCACCACGCCCGCCGCCTGCAGCGCAGTCAGCGGCCGTCCGCCCAGATAGGCCGCGCCCAGCGCGCTCACCGGCAGCGCCAGGTCGGCGGGGTCGCCGGTGGGCGCGCACCGGGCACCGGAGGTGTCAGCCGACAGCCGCCAGCGGCGGGCGTTCCACGGGCAGACGGTGTCGGCGACCTCGACCACCACGTCCACCGGGGCCGCGTAGCGGCGTGCCGGCAGGGCCCGCTCGACGTCCACCAGCCGGACCCACAGGTCGTCGAACCAGCCCGCGCGGAGCCGGCGCGGCTCGGCCAGCAGGTGGATCAGCGGGTCGTCGACCGGGCGGTACCAGGCCGTGACGCGGGAGACCAGGTCGCGCTCGAGCAGGTGCCGCCAGAGCAGCGCGTAGGCGGCCGGGTCCAGGCCGAAGACCTCCTTCAGCCGCAGCTCGCCGTCGGGCTCGTCGTGCCCGGTGAAGCTCGCCTTGATCCGGAAGAGCGCGTACCCGCGCGGGCCGCCGTCGTCCTCGGCCACGACCGCCCGGAGCGGGCCCGCGCCGCCCTGGTCGGCCTCGTGGTCGGACAGGACCGAGTCCCAGCGGGCGGGGGTGCGGGCGTAGCGGCCGGGGCGCTCGCCGAGCGCGGCCTCGAAGACCTTCTCGAAGATCCCCCGGGCCTCGGCCGGCCGGACGATCCGCAGCCGCAGCGCGGGGTCGGACGGGGCGTGCGCGGCCAGGGAGGTGCCGCGGGTGGGGATGTCGAAGGACAGGGCGTCGGCGGCCCTGCCGTACCCGAAGCGGCCGTAGATGGCGGCCTCGGAGGCGTAGAGGGCGGCGACCGCCTCCCCCCGCTCGTGCAGGTCGGCGAGCTGGCGGGTCATCAGCGCGGTCAGCACGCCCCGGCGGCGGTGCGAGGGGAGCACGCCGACCGCGGTGACGCCGCCGACCGGGATCGGTCCGCCGGGCACCGTCATGGTGAAGCTGCACACCCCGGTGACGCCCACGAGCGTGTCACCGTCGAAGGCGCCCAGCGAGCGCTCGAACTCGGTGTTGTTCCGGAACAGCTCCACCCGGTGGGGCGGGAAGGCGTTGCCGAACGCCTCCTCGTCGACGGCGATCCAGTCCGTCCAGTCGGCCTCGGTCATCGGGCGCAGGGTGAGACTCATTCCCCCACGGTAGGCAGGGCGGCCGGACGGGGCCACCGGATATGCCCGCCAGACGATCAAGGCAATGGTCAAGTGGGCTGCCCAAAAGCGAGGTGGGCCGCTACAGTCGAGCGCATCATGACTTCCCGCCCGGCGCCGCTGATCCCCGCGGGGCTCCGCGCGTTCCTGGTGCGGATCCCCCTCCTGGTGCGCGTGGTGCGGTTCCTGCGCCGGGGGCCGCTGGCCCGCGACCGCAACCTGCTCGTCACGCTGGCCGCGCTGTCGCTGGTGCTCGGCGGCCTGGCCGCCCGCGTCTCCGTCGAGTGGTTCTCGCCCGCGCTGCTGATCCCGGTGATCCTCGTCGGGGGCCTGCAGCTGCGGCTGCGCAGCCTCGCCAAGCTGCTGTGCGCGGTCGCGCTCGCCCTGGCCTACGTCGGGTTCGCCGCCGGGACCGAGCACATCGGCCCGGGGCTGCTGGCCGCCTTCGGCTTCGCCGCCGTGCTGGCCGCGCTCATGGCCCGCACCCGGGGCAAGCTCGGCGTGCAGGGGCTGCGCGGCGACGTGATGCTGCTGGAGCTGCGCGACCGGCTCAAGAAGCAGAGCGAGCTGCCGCCGCTGCCCAAGGACTGGGGCTCCAAGGTGGTGCTCAAGCAGGCCGGGGGCTCCTCCTTCGGCGGCGACTTCCTGGTCTCCGCCCGCGACGGCGACACGCTGCAGATCGCCCTGGTCGACGTGTCGGGCAAGGGCGTCGACGCGGGCACCCGCGCGCTGATGCTCTCGGGGGCCTTCGGCGGCCTGCTCGGCTCGGTGAGCGACTTCCTGCCCGCCTGCAACGCCTACCTGCATCGCCAGCGGGAGGCCGAGGGCTTCGTCACCGCCGTGCACGTCCGCTTCGACCTCGTCACGGGCGCGTACGAGATCACCTCGGCCGGCCACCCGCCGGTGGTCAAGTTCGAGGCGGGCACGGGCACCTGGCGCGTCTCCTCGGCCAAGGGCGTGGTCCTGGGCATCGTGCCGGACCTGCACTGCGAGCCCGACCGGGGGGTGCTGCGCAGGGGTGACGCGCTGATGCTCTACACCGACGGGCTGATCGAGCAGCCGGGACGGGACATCGACGCGGGCCTCGACCGCCTGCTGGGCGAGGCGGAGCGGCTGCTGCCCTCGGGGTTCGCGGCGGGCGCGCGGACCCTGGTCACCTCCATGTCGTCGGGGCACAACGACGACTGCGCGCTGGTCCTCGTCTGGCGGCCGTGACCCGCCGCCCGGTCCCGGTCCCGTGACCGGCTTCCGTGCCGGGAGGCCCGCGACCGGGGCCCGCGGGCGGGCGCCGCGGCGAGGCCGTACGGGCCCGCGCGGAACGAGGCCCGCACGCGAGGGCTTCGGCTAGTCTCTTATGGGGCATTGCCGATAAATCCGCGACCAGGGGGAGCCTGTGGACTGGCCTTTCGTGATCGGGATCATCCTCTTCCTCGTGGGGCTGATGGCCTCGATCGCGCTGCACGAGATCGGCCATCTCGTGCCGGCGAAGCTGTTCGGCGTCAAGGTCACGCAGTACATGGTCGGTTTCGGGCCCACGCTGTGGTCGCGCCGCCGGGGCGAGACCGAGTACGGCATCAAGTGGATCCCGTTCGGCGGCTACATCCGGATGATCGGCATGCTGCCGCCCCGCGCCGGGGACGCGCCCGGCACGGTGCGCTCGATCTCCAGCGGCCCCTGGCAGGGCTTGATCGAGAGCGCCCGCGAGGCCGCGCTGGAGGAGGTCCGCCCCGGCGACGAGGACCGCGTCTTCTACCGCAAGCCCTGGTGGAAGAAGGTCATCGTGATGGCCGGCGGCCCCGCGATGAACTTCGTGCTGGCCTTCATCCTCTTCGCCGTCGTGCTCATGGGCTTCGGCATCACGGTCTCCACCACGGAGGTCTCCTCGGTCCCGGAGTGCGTGAAGACGGCCGAGGCCTACGCGCAGAACCCCCGGTGCACCGACGCCGACCCGGCCAGCCCCGCCGCCGCGGCGGGACTGCGCCCCGGCGACGTCATCGTCTCGGTGGGCGGCAGGGCCACCGAGACCTGGGAGGAGGCGACCCGCGCCATCCGCGGCAGCGGCGCCGGGCCCGTGGAGATCGGCATCACCCGGGACGGGCGGCCGATGACCCTCACGGCCACGCTCATCGCCCAGGACCGCGAGTCCCTCGACGAGCCCGGCAAGATCGAGCGGGTCGGCTACCTGGGCGTCACCTCGAAGCAGGTCGTCGAGCAGCAGAGCCTCGGCGCCGTGGTCGAGCACATGGGCGACTTCACCGCCCGGACCGCCGCCGCGCTGATCCGCTTCCCGGAGAAGATGGTCGGCGTCTGGAACGCGGCCTTCTCCGGCGAGGAGCGCGACAAGGACGGCCCCATCGGCGTCGTCGGCGTCAGCCGCATCGGCGGTGAGATCGCGGCCTCCGACATCCCGCTCGAGAACAAGGCGGCCGTCTTCGTCAGCCTGCTGGCCAGCTTCAACCTGGCGATCGGCATGTTCAACCTGATCCCGCTGCTCCCGCTGGACGGCGGTCACATCGCCGGCGGCCTGTGGGAGGGCATCAAGCGCGGCTTCGCCCGGATCACCCGCAGGCCCGAGCCGGCGCACGTGGACATCGCCAAGGTGCTCCCGCTGACCTACGCGCTGGCCTTCGTGATGATCGCCGTGGCGGGTCTGCTGATGTACGCCGACCTGGTCAACCCCATCCGGCTGGCCGGCTGACCCCTTCCGGTACGGCGTGCACGCCGGTGCCGCCGATAAAGTGGGCCGGGTGGAGAACGGGACGCTCGGCACGGTGGTCGACGTGGCGCTGTTCCGGCTGCGCCGGATCTGGGCGCGGCCGCTGCGCGCGCGCAGGACGGCCGACCCGCAGCGGCCGGTCCCGATGTCCAACGTGATGGTCGTGCACGCCGTGCACAAGCTGGGCGTGGAGCTCCCCGAGGTGACCGTGGGGGCCGTCGCCGAGCAGCTCGACGTGGACCCCTCGACGGCGAGCCGACTGGTCAACGACGCGATCGGCGCGGGGCTGGTGACCCGGGAGGAGTCCGAGGTCGACGCCCGGCGGGCCCGGTTGACGCTGAGCGAGCCGGGGCGCCGGGTCCTGGAGGCGGTGGTCCGCTACCGGCGGGCCTATCTCGACGCGCTGATGGCCGACTGGGATCCGGCGGACCGGGAGGCCTTCGCGCGGCTGCTCACCCGCTTCGCCGAGGCCGCCGCGGCACGGCCCGCCGACTACGCCGCCCTCGACCGGTCGATCAGTGAGGCGCTGCTGGGCACCTCCGGGGGCGCCGGGGACGCCGGACCCGCAGGGGGCTCCGGGGAGGCCGCGGTGCCTACTCGCCCGTGACGCCGTCGATCCGTTCGCGGATGAGGTCGGCGTGCCCGTTGTGCCGCGCGTACTCCTCGATCATGTGGACGAGGATCCAGCGGAGTGAGACCTGCTCGCCCTTGCGCGGGGACTTGCCGAGGGTGTCGAGCGGCAGGCCGGCGCAGACCCGGCGGGCGTGCTCGATCTCGGCCCGCCAGCGGGTGAACGCCTCCTGCGCCGAGGCGGTGGCGACGTCGTCGAAGTCGCCGTCGCGGTTGTCCTCGTCGTAGAAGAGCGGGGGCGCGTCCTCGCCGCAGAGGATGTTGCGGAACCAGAAGCGCTCCACCTCGGCCAGGTGCCGGACCAGGCCCAGCAGCGAGAGCGTCGACGGCTCGGCGGAGCGCAGGCGCAACTGCTCCTCGGACAGGCCCGCGCACTTGACGGCGAGGGTCTCGCGGTGCCAGTCCAGCCAGGCGTGCAGCATGGGCGTCTCGTCGGCGACGAAGGGGGGGTCGACCCGGTTGTCAGTCATGGGGCCACATCCTGCCCGCCCGGTCAGCCGGTGTCATCCGGTTTTATCCCTGGTGAGGCGCCCTGCGGGCCGAACGGCCGTCTCCCTGTCCGCCGCGGGTCCACGGCGACCTCGGAATGCCCGCGGTCACGGCGTCCCGGCTGAAGGGCCTGCTGTGGAGGCCGGGCCGGTGAGATGGCGGCGCCGTCAGTGCATGGAGATGTGCACGTGGTCGTAGTGGTTGGCGGTGTTGCCGCCGCGGTCGGCCATGAAGCGCCACCCCGTGCCGTTGTTGATGCGCTGGCGCCAGATGACGTACTTGACGCCGAGCTTCCTGCGGTGCTTGATGGCCCAGGCGGCGATCTCGTCGCCGAGTGCGAGGTTGGCGGGGGTGGGCATGGCGCCGCCGGTGCTCATCATGAAGTCGCAGGCGCGGCCGAGGGGGTGCTCGCCGCCGTCGTTCTCGCTCCGGTAGCAGCCGACCGTGTGGGTCAGGTCGAAGCGCCGCTTGATGGCCTCGCGCATGTTCCGGGTGCGGGCGGTGATGTTGTCGGCGCCGGTGGGCAGCTGGGGCACCCAGCTGCCGTCGGCGCGGCGGCCGGAGCCCAGGGGCACGAGCTGGTCGAGCTTCCGCTTGATGTCGCGGATCAGCTTCTCGGCCTCCTTGCGCTGCCTCTCGACCTCCTCGGCCTCCTTGCGGCGCTGCTCGGTCAGCTCGGCCGCCCGGTCCGAGGCCTGCTTGCGGCGGTCCCGGCTGGCGGCGAAGCCCTCCAGATAGGCGGCCTGCTGGGAGACGAGATGCTCCATCATGGCGGCGGCGCTCATGCCGCCTTTGTCGAAGAACAGCACCGCGGGCAGGCCGCCGGAGCTGCTCTGGTAGCGGAGCTGGACGATCGAGTCGATCTCGTGGCGGGCCTCGTCGTAGGTCTTCTGCGCCTTGCGCAGGTTCTCCTTGGCGACGCCTTCGGCCTTCTCCGCCTTCCGCACGGACTCGCGCTTGGCGGCGTAGGCCTCGATGAGCTTGTCGACCTTCCCGCCGAGCTGGTCCAGCTCCTTCAGGAGCTGCTTCTCGGTCGGCTTGGGCTCCGCGGCGCCCGCACCGGGGACCGCGACGGTGAACCCGAGCGCGGAGAGCAGGCAGACGGTCGTGGCCATACGGCGGCGGAACGCAGGGAACGCAGGCGACGTGGGGGACGGGGCCGCCACGCACTCTCCTCTCCTTCAGCCGGCCGGGTTAGCTGACGGGTTCGGGCTGGAGCTGCCCGCCACGGAAGGTGGTTCACCCCGGGTGCGGTGGTTCCCCGGCTCCCGGGCGAGGCGCCCGGAATTAGGCATATCCGCTGTTGAAGCTGATGTTTGAAGGATAGTAGTGGTAATGCGATGGTCATGCGAATTCAAGCCGAGACCAAGCGGTGATCACTCTGTGATGACCTCGCGCAGGCGGCGGGCCGCCTCCTCGGGCAGGACGTCGTTGACGAAGGCCCCCATGGCCGACTCCGAGCCGGCGAGATACTTGAGCTTGTCCGCGCTCCGGCGGATGCTGAACAGCTCCAGGTGCGCGTACGCCAGCTCCCGACCGGTGCGGACCGGTGCCTGGTGCCAGGCGGCGACGTACGGCATCGGCACGCCGAACAGCCCGTCCAGCCGGCGGAGCACCTCGGTGTAGAGCGGCCCGAACGCCGCCCGCTCGGCCGCATCGAGCCCGGCCAGGTCCGGCACCCGCCGGTGGGGGTAGACGTGCACCTCGTACGGCCAGCGGGCCGCGGCCGGGACGAACGCCGTCCAGTGCTCGTTGGCCGCGACCACCCGCACGCCCGCCTCCCGTTCCGCGGCCAGCACGTCGGCGAACAGGTTGCGCCCGGTCCGGGCGTGGTGGCGCCCGGCGGCGGCGAGGGTCAGCTTCGTGCGGGGGGTCACGTAGGGGTAGGCGTAGATCTGGCCGTGCGGATGGGTCAGCGTGATGCCGATCTCCGCCCCCCGGTTCTCGAAGCAGAACACCTGCTCCACCCCCGGGATCGCCGACAGCTCCGTGGTCCGGTCGATCCAGGCCTCCATGACCAGCTCGACCTGCTCGGGGGAGAGCCGGGAGAAGGACGAGCCGTGGTCGGAGGTGAAGCAGACCACCTCGCAGCGGCCGGCGGCCGGGCGGACCTCGCTCAGCCCGCCCGCCGGCCCGTGCTCGCCGAGCCGGGTGGAGAACGACGGGAAGCGGTTCTCGAAGACGACGACCTCGTAGGAGGAGGCGGGGATCTCGCTGCGGCGGCCGGGGGCCGACGGGCAGAGCGGGCACTCGTCGGCCGGAGGCATGAAGGTCCGGCCCTGCCGGTGCCCGGCGATCGCGATCCACTCCTCGGTCAGCGGGTCGTAGCGCAGCTCGGACGCCTGAGGGCGGGGCGGCAGCTCGCGCTCGTCGACGGCGCCGCGGTCCGCGCCGTCCTGCCGGTCGTAGTAGAACAGCTCCCGGCCGTCGGCCAGCTGCGTGAGTGTGCGCTTCATCGGTCCGCGCCCTGCCTTTCCTGCTCCGGCTCGGCGATGACCAGCTCGCCCACCTCGGCGGAGAGCTCCTCCCTGGCCTCCGGAGGCAAGCCGGGATCGCTGATGACGACGTGGGCCTCCGCCAGGTGGGCGATGGTGCTGATGCCCACCGTGCCCCACTTGGTGTGGTCGGCGGGCACGACCAGGCGGTGCGCGGAGGCGACCAGCGCGCGGTCGGTCTCGGCCTCCAGGAGGTTGGGCGTGGTGAACCCGGCGCGGACGCTCATCCCGTGCACGCCGAGGAAGAGGGTGTCCACGTGCAGCCCGCGGATCGCGGCGACGGCGACCGGGCCGACCAGCGCGTCGGACGGGGTGCGCACGCCGCCGGTCAGCACGACCGTGCGGTCCGCGCGGGGCGAGCGGTGGAAGACGTCGGCGATGCGGATGGAGTTGGTGATGACGGTCAGCTCGGGCACGTCGACGACGAACCCGGCCAGGGTCCAGGTCGTGGTCCCCGCCGACAGCGCGATGGCGGTGCCGGGCCGGACGAGCCGGGCCGCGTGCCGGGCGATGGCCTCCTTCTCCGGCTGCTGGCGCGCCGACTTGGCGGCGAACCCGGGCTCCTCGGCCCGGCCGGGCCCGGTGGCGGTGGCGCCGCCGTGGACCTTCTCCAGCAGCCCGCGCTCGGCGAGGACCTCCAGGTCCCGGCGGATCGTCATGTCGGAGACGCCGAGCTCGCGGACGAGGTCGGCCACCCGCACGCCGCCGCTGCTGCGCACCCGTTCCAGAATCGCCTGCTGCCGCTGCTGGGCGAGCATTGACCCACTCCTTAATCAAACATCTTTCCCCAAATTACCACAGAAGTTCTCGGGGTAGATGTTCGTTTGTGCGGGATAACCGCTCACAACCGGTCGAGTTCCGCCCGGATGTTCGCCCGCGCGGCCTCCTCCCACCCGGCGCCGACGGTACGGAAGATCATCGGGAGATCCAGCAGCGAGCGGAGCACATCCGCCCGGCCGGCCCGGAACGCCTCGTCGGGGACGAAGGCGTACTCCTCGCGCACGGCTGCGGCGTAGGCGGCGTAGACCTCCGGCGGGGCGGCCAGGATCGCCAGGTCGGCGTCGCACAGCACCGCCCCGTCCGCGTCGTCCGGGGCGGGGTCGTGGGTGACGGTGAGCCTGACCAGCCGCGCCACCGTCGCCACCGCCGCGGGCGGCAACCCCAGCTCGGGCAGGGCCCGCTCGGCCATCCGGGCGCTGCGCTCCTCGTTGTCGCCGCGCTGCGGGTCGTAGACGGCGTCGTGGAACCAGGCGGCGAGCCGTACCAGGTCGGGGGAGCCGGCGTGGGCGGCCAGCGCGTCGACGTGGCCGAGCACCGCCTCCAGATGGGCGGTCGTGTGGTACCTGCGGTGCGGCTCGCCGTACCGGGAGATCAGATCCAGCCCGAGGCGGTCGGCCTCGGGGCCGGCCAGGGCGCGCCAGCGGTCCATCAGCTGAGAGGTCATGCCCGGACTCTAGGCGCGGCCGCCGGACGGACCGCGACATGGGTCTTGTCCGGGGCGCGTCCCCGGGAGACGGTGAAGGCCGGACCCGGTTCCACGGACGGAGGAGGTCGAGCATGGCCAGACGGGCACGCAAGGCGCGGGCGAGGAAGAAGCGGAAGGCCAACCACGGCAAGCGGCCCGCAGCCCGGTAGCACTCCCTGGACGCGCGGCCCGGCAGAGGCCCGGCGGATCCGGCGGCGGTGCGCCGGGTCCGCCGGGGGCGGGGCGCCGTCAGCCGCTGCGCCCCCAGGCGGCCAGCAGGCGGCCCTGCAGGTCGGCACCGGCCGGCGCCGGGTGCGGATCGCCGATGACGCCCGCCCGCCGGTAGTCGTCCTCGGCGTCGGCGAACCAGGCCGCGCAGGCCTCGACGAGCTCGGGATCGAGCCGCTCGTCCGCACCGATCGCGCGCGCCAGGTCCCAGGTGTGGATGAGGGCGTCGGCGAACAGCTCGGTGACGTACTCCGCGGCGGTCACGTCGCCGAACGACAGGCGCACGACGCGCGCCAGGGACCCGTCGTCGCCCACCGCGTGGGCCGCGGCCGCAGCCGCGGCGTCGAACGCCTTCAGCGGGTCGTCGCCGAGCAGGTCACCCTCGAAGGCGGGGCCGACCTCGGCGGCGCTCCGCCCGGCGAGCAGGCCGGGGACGGACAGGCTCTCGTTCACCACGTGGTTGACCAGGGTGCGGACGTCCCAGTCCGCGCAGGGGGTCGGGTTCTCCCACTGCCCGGGTGCGATCCGGTGGACGAGAGCGCCGAAGTCCTCCAGTGCCCGGCGGTAGGCCTCCCGGATGTCGATGGTCATGTGCTGCCCTCCCGAATCATCGATTCGACCGTAACCCGCGGACGGCCAGTAGTCAGCGCGCCTTTCGGGCATGACCGGATGGCGTGCGGCGGCACCCGCCGGAGGCGGAGGACGGGCCCGGCGCTGGATCCCGGCACCGGGGGAAGCGGGGCGGCGGCGCGCCGGGCGGCCGCCGCGGGGCCGGCGGTCAGGCCCGGGAGGTTCCCGGCAGGTTCTGCTCCACCCAGACGATCTTGCCCTGCGGGGTCAGCCGGGTGCCCCACCGGCGGGACATCCAGTTGATGAGCGCCAGACCCCGGCCGCTGTCGTCGGTGCCCGACGCCTCCCGCATGACCGGCAGCGCGAAGGAGCGGTCGGCCACCTCGCAGACGAGCGTCGGACCGCGCAGCAGGCGCAGGCCGACCGGCCCCTCGCCGTGCCGTACCGCGTTGGTGACCAGCTCGCTGACCATCAGCTCGGTGGCGTCGACGGCGGGCTCCAGCCCCCAGCCGGAGAGCGTGTCCCGGACGAAGGCGCGGGCCCGGGAGGCCGAGCGGGTGTCCGGGGGGAGCGCCAGCACGGCGACCTCGTTCTCGGACAGCTCGTGCACCCGGGCCAGCAGCAGCGCGATGTCGTCGCGTTCGTGCCCGGGGCGCTGCGTGCCGATCGTCCGGTCGCACAGGGCGTCCAGGTCCTCGTCCGGCAGCGCCCCCCGCTCGGCGAGCAGCCCGCTCAGCTCGCCGATGCCCTCGTCGATGTCGCGGTCACGGCTCTCCACCAGCCCGTCGGTGTACAGGGCCAGGACCGCGCCGTGCGGGAGGGTGACCGAGACCGTCTCGACCGGCTCGTTGCCGATGCCGAGGGGGAGCCCGGCGGGCACCTCGACGACCTCGGCGCCGTCGCCCGGATGGACCACGATCGGGGGGACGTGCCCGGCGCGGGCGATCGTGCACAGCCGGGTCACCGGGTCGTAGGTGGCGTAGACGCACGTGGCGATCTGGCTGGGGTCCAGGTCCTGGCTCATCCGGTTGAGCCGGAACAGCACCTCGCCGGGGCTCAGGTCGAGGCTGGCCAGCGTGCGGGCGGCCACCCGGAGCTGGCCCATGGTGGCGGCGGCCCGGGTGCCGTGCCCCATCACGTCGCCGACCACCAGGGCGACCCGGCAGCCCGGCAGCGGGATCACGTCGTACCAGTCGCCGCCGACGCTCGCCAGGTCGCTCGCCGGCAGGTAGCGGGAGGCGATCGACAGGCCGAGCGGCTGGTAGAGCTCGGCCGGGAGCAGGCTGCTCTGCAGGGTCAGCGCGGTACGGCGCTCGTGGCCGTAGAGCCGGGCGTTGTCCAGGCAGATCGCGGTCCTGGCGGCGAGCTCCTCGCCGAGGGCGATGTCCTGCTCCTCGAAGGGGGCGCTCTCCGGGCGGCGGGTGAAGACGACGAAGCCCAGCACCCGGCCGCGCGCCTTGAGCGGCACCACCAGGAACGAGCTGTTCTCCAGGACCCGGGTCACCGCCTCGCGCTTCCAGGCGCGGCCGATCTCCCGCGCGGTGCGCGCGCCCAGCCGGGGGTAGAGGATCGGCTGGCCGGTCTCCATGACCCTGGCGTACGGCGTCCAGGCGTCGTAGACGGTGACCTCGTCCACCGGGAACGCCTGGGCGTACTCGCCCGGGGTGTCGGAGGCCACGCCGACCGCGATGCGCCGCACCAGCGCCGAGCCGTCGGTGGTCCGGTTCGGGAACTCGCCGTCGGTGACGAGCCGGTCCTGCACCAGGATGCCGGCGGCGTCGGCGAAGCGCGGCACCGCGACCTCCATCAGCTCGCGGCCCGTCTCGAACATGTCCAGGGTCGTGCCGATCCGCTTGCTGGCGGCGTTGAGCAGCGAGAAGCGCTCGTGCATGGAGGCGGGGCTGCCGACCCGGGTGCCGCCCGTCTCGGGCGTCCTGGTCACGAAGCGGGACCCGGCCCGCTCCGCCGGGGCGTCGGTGCTCATTCGTCCCACCGGGGCTCGGGAACGGGCGTCCACCACGGGTCGACGCCGAGGTCGGAGGCGATGGCGTTCGCGCCGTTGTAGCCGGGGGCCGCGGAGACCGAGCCGCCCGGATGGCTGCTGGCGCCGCACAGGTACAGGCCGGCGACCGGGGTGCGGTACTGGCCCAGCTCGGGCACCGGCCGGTTGCCGCCCAGCTGGGACGGCTCGTACGCGCCGACGTGGTGGCTGCCGCGGACCATGTTCACGCAGTGCCGCTCGATGTCGAGCGGGGAGAACACCCGCCGGCCCAGGACGGCGCGCCCCTTCAGGTTGGGCGCGTACTCCGCCCACTCGGCCAGCAGCCGCTCGCCGACCTCCTCCTGGAGGCGGTCCCAGTTGGCCGCCTCGCCGTCGAGGTCGTAGGGGGCCCACGGCCACCAGAACGCCACATGCTTGCCGTCCGGCGCGTAGGACGGGTCGAACAGCGTGGGGCAGGCGCCGTTGCCCGCCATCCGGTCCGGGAGCCGGCCCTGGTGGATCTGGTCGAAGGTACGGCCGAGCTGCTCGCTGTCGTCGGCGCCGATCACGAACAGGAAGGCCCGGTCCACGTCCGGCTCGAACTCGGCCGCCCGGTAGCGCGGGGCCTCCTCCAGCGCCAGGTGCAGGGAGACCAGGCTGTGCCCGGCCCACTTGTACCGCTCGACCTTGGCCGCGATCTCCGCGCCGAAGTTCTCCGGGCCCGCCAGCCGCACCGTCTGGGGCGC
Organism: Planomonospora alba; assembly: GCF_039534085.1. NCBI lineage: Bacteria > Bacillati > Actinomycetota > Actinomycetes > Streptosporangiales > Streptosporangiaceae > Planomonospora > Planomonospora alba. The sequence goes on along the minus strand of NZ_BAAAUT010000004.1, from coordinate 12,400 downwards.
GTCCACCGCGCTGGCCACGAACCGCCGCGCGGTCAGGGTCTGGCCGCCGGCCAGCCGGACCCCGGTGGCGCGGCCGTCGTCCACCAGGATCCGCTCGACGTGGCTGCCGGTGAGCACCGTGCCGCCGTGCTCCTCGACCGCCTTCCGCAGCGCGTGCGCCACGTTGGCCGCGCCGCCCACGGGCAGGCCGAGCCGGGCGATGCGCGACAGCAGCCGGGGGAAGAACCCGCCGGTGCCGGGGACGTTCTCGATGGAGATGGCGTGCAGGAAGGACTTGAACAGCACCCGTACCTGCTCGCTCTCGAAGTTGCGGTCCACGGCCTCGTAGAGGGACAGCGGCAGGTAGCCGAGCAGGTCGCGGCCGAGGTCGCCCTTGAGCCGCTCGGCGAGGACCTGCGGGGGCAGCGGCCGGGAGTAGAGGAAGCCGTTCATCAGGTCCCGGGCCGCCTCGGCGTAGCGCGCGTTCAGCTCCCGCCAGCGGTCGGCGTCGGTCTTGGAGAAGCGGGCGAAGGACTCGGCGGTGCGCTCGGCGTCGGTGTAGACCGTGATCGCGCGCCCGTCCCGGAAGACGGTGGCGTGCTGGACCTCGGGGTAGACGTAGCGCAGGCCGTACCGGTGGAGCTCCAGGTCGGCGGGGACCGGCCCCTCCTCCAGGAAGTGGTAGTTGCTGTGGGTGTTGTGCCGGAAGCCGGGCAGGGTGAGCTCCTGGGTGGAGCAGCCGCCGCCCGCCACCTCGTTGCGCTCGACGACCGCGACGGACAGGCCGGCCCGGGCGAGGTAGGCGGCACAGGTGAGCCCGTTGTGCCCGCCTCCGACGATGACGCCGTCGAACTCCGTCACGCGATCCTCCAGTCCGCGTCGATCGCCGCTCCACGCCAAGCGTAAAGAACGATCTAGGTTGGAGTCCCATCTTTACCGGATAAATCGACGAATGTCTTGATCCGCCCGGGCTCCCTGCGCCGTTTTCCCGTCGGCCGTTGTCACGCCCGGTGTCAGGCGAGGGGCAGCTCCTCCAGGGCCGTGTCGATGCGCTCCTGCGGCAGCGCGAAATCCTCCATCCGCCCGTCCAGGTAGCGGTCGTAGGCGCTCAGGTCGAAGTGCCCGTGCCCGCAGAGCGCGGTCAGGATGACCTTCGGCTCCCCGGTCTCGCGGCAGCGCAGCGCCTCGGCGACGGTCTCGGCCAGCGCGTGGGTCGGCTCGGGGGCCGGGACGATGCCCTCGGCCCGGGCGAAGCGCAGGCCCGCCTCGAAGCACTCGGTCTGGCCCTTGGCCACCGCCTCGAACATGCCCAGCTCGTACATGTGCGAGATCAGCGGGGACATGCCGTGGTAGCGCAGGCCGCCCGCGTGGATCGGGTCGGGCACGAAGCCGTGGCCGAGCGTGTGCATCTTCATCAGGGGGGTGAGCCCCGCGGTGTCGCCGAAGTCGTAGGCGTAGACGCCCCGGGTGAGCGACGGGCAGGCCTCGGGCTCCACCGCCCGGATCACCGGGTCCATCCGGCCCGCCAGCTTCTCCCGGACGAAGGGGAAGACCAGCCCGCCGAAGTTGGACCCGCCGCCGGTGCAGCCGACGACCAGGTCGGGCACCTCGCCGAAGGCCGCCAGCTGCTCGATCGCCTCCTCCCCGATGACCGTCTGGTGGAGCAGCACGTGGTTGAGCACGCTGCCCAGCGCGTAGCGGGTGCCGGGGTCGGCCGCGGCCTGCTCCACCGCCTCGCTGATCGCGATGCCCAGGCTGCCCGGAGAGTCCGGGTCCTCGGCCAGGACCTTGCTCCCCGAGACGGTCACCGGGGACGGGCTCGCGTGCACGGTCGCCCCGTAGACCCGCATCAGCGAGCGGCGGTGCGGCTTCTGGTCGTAGGAGGCGCGGACCATCCAGACCTCGCACTCCAGGCCGTACTGCGCGCAGGCGAACGCCAGCGACGACCCCCACTGCCCCGCGCCGGTCTCGGTCGTGAGCCTGCGCACGCCCTGGCGGGCGTTGTAGTAGGCCTGGGGCACGGCGGTGTTCGGCTTGTGGGAGCCCGCGGGGGAGCCGCCCTCGTACTTGTAGTAGATCCGCGCGGGGGTGCCGAGCGCGCGCTCGAGCCGCCGGGCGCGGATCAGCGGGGTCGGCCGCCAGAGCCGGTAGACGTCGCGGACGCCGTCCGGGATCGGGACGAACCGCTCGGCGCCGACCTCCTGGGCGATCAGCTCGTCGGGGAAGAGCGGCGCCAGGTCGTCGGGGCCGACCGGCTGCCGGGTGCCGGGGTGCAGGGGCGGCGGGGGCGGGGCGGGGAGGTCGGCCAGGATGTTGTACCAGGTGCGCGGGATGCGGGACTCGTCCAGCAGCACGCGGGTGGCCTCGGTCATCGATCGCCTCCAGGGGTCGGATGCACTCAGTGTCGTCCGGCTCACCGCCCGTGGTCCATGGGAATTCCGTTTTGTCCCGGCTGCTTCCGTACGGCACGGCAGGCGGCGGCTCCCGGGCGTACGGTGGAGGCATGGAGCACGGAGAGCGGGACTGGCGGCGCCTGCCGGAGCGGATCGCGCCCGAGGAGATGGTCGGGGGCGTCCCCGTGGAGGAGGTGCCGGACACCGCGTTCGTCGAGGACCTGCGCTTTAAGGAGTGGCTGAGGGGCCCGGCGAGCGGCTGATCCGGCGAGGCGGCCGGCGGAGGCGGACGGGTCCGGAGAGCACGCGGGCCAGGTCCCGGATCTCCGGTGACCTGGCCCTTCTTCGCGAGAGCGGACGACGGGAATCGAACCCGCGTAGCCAGTTTGGAAGACTGGGGCTCTACCATTGAGCTACGTCCGCGCGATCCGGTGTTGGTCTGGTCTAGACTTCATCCGGTCGTCAGGGCGTAATCGTACCGGAGATCCGGAGCGTGCGCGCACCCGACGTCACGGGGTGTGGCGCAGCTTGGTAGCGCACCTGCTTTGGGAGCAGGGGGCCGCAGGTTCAAATCCTGTCACCCCGACATCGGCCGGACGGCGTTCCCGCGTCGTCCGGCTCCACCGTCCTCCGGGCCGTCCTCTCCGGTCTCCCCGGACCCGGCCGTACGGCACGCGGAAGGGGCCGGGCGCGGCCGCGCCGAGGTCAGGAGGTGCCGCCGAAGATGGCCCAGACGGCCTTGCCGCCGCGGTCGAGGTGGTCCCAGCCCCAGCGCCGGCTGTAGGTCTCCACGATGTAGAGCCCCCGGCCGTTCTCCGAGGTGAAGTCCGGCTTCTTGGGTGCGGGCGGGGTGTCGCTCGGGTCGGCCACGGCGAGGAGCACCTGGGGGGAGAGCCGCAGCAGCATCAGGGTGATCGGCGCCGCCTCGGCCGTACCGGACGGGCACAGGGCGTAGCGGACCGCGTTGGTCACCAGTTCCGAAACCACTAACGCCGCGTCATCGCTGAATTCCGACAGTCCCCAGTCGCGGAGGGTGGAGCGGGTCACGTCCCGGGCGGTCTTCACCGAATCGGCCTGCCGGGGGAGGGGGCAGGCCGTGGCGTCCGGACGGTCGGCCGCGAGGAGCTCGTCGAAACCGACCCCGCGGGTCGCCTGCAGGTAGTCGGCGGCCGATTGCGGCTCGTCCACCATCCCGCCCGTGCTTCCCGCTGTCATCCTGAGCTCTCCGTGCCGGTTGAGAGTTTTCAAAGCTTGTGCACTATAAGCCCAATATGCACCAAGCCATCATGGGTCACGGAGGCGCCCCCTGCAAGACCCAAATGCACGTGCAGCTGCAGCGTGCAGCGGCATGGGCGTTTATGGTCGCGGGACGCCCGATAGGACACGGCGTTGAGACCTTGTCATAACGGCCGGAAGTCGTGACACTGTGTGCGCTGGCCCAAGTGAATAGGGAGGCGAAGTGACGCAGATCCAGCAGGGATCGGGTCCCACAGCGCTGCGCATCCTCCTGGGCTCCCAACTGCGCCGGCTCCGCGAGGCCAGGGGCCTCACGCGGGAGGAGGCCGGCCACCTGATCCGCGGCTCCGAATCCAAGATCAGCAGGATGGAGCTCGGCCGGGTCGGTCTGAGGGAACGCGACGTCGCGGACCTGCTCACCTTCTACGGCGTGCATGACGAGGAGGCGCGAGCGGCCGTGATGGACCTGCTGGCCAGAGCGAACGAGCCCGGATGGTGGCACCGCTTCAACGACCTGCTGCCCGGCTGGTTCCAGACCTACGTCGGCCTGGAGGAGGCGGCCTCCCGGATCCGGACCTACGAGGTGCAGTTCGTGCCCGGACTGCTCCAGACCAAGGAGTACGCCCGGGCCGTCATCACCGCCGGCGGCGCGGGCATCTCCCCCGAGGAGATCGCGCGCCGGGTGGACCTCCGCCTGGAGCGCCAGCGCGTGCTGGAGCGGCCCGGCGGGCCGTTCTTCTGGGCGGTCATCGACGAGGCGGCGCTGCGGCGCCCCATCGGCGGCGCCGAGGTGATGCGGGCGCAGCTGGAGCACCTGATGGACCTGATGCGCCAGCCGAACATCACGATCCAGGTGATGCCCTTCAGCTTCGGCGGCCACAGCGCGGAGGGCGGCGCCTTCAGCATCCTGCGCTTCCAGGACGACGAGCTGCCCGACGTGGTCTACGTCGAGCAGCTCGCCAGCGCGCTCTACCTCGACAAACGCGAGGACGTCGACCGCTACGGCGAGGTCATGGAGCGCCTGTGCGCGGTGAGCACCACGCCCGACGAGACCGTCGACATCCTCCGGCGCATCATCAAGGAGATCTGATCCGCGCCGTTCGCTGCGGGGTACGGGTCTGCCCTAGACTGGCCTGTGGCGCTGGACACCCGCCGCAGTGGAGCGTGCCCTCATCGTGCACGCCCTGACGGCTGGGTCCGGTTCCGCTCATGTGGGCGCGGCGCGCGAGCTTGCCGCGGTAGCCGTACGAATTGGCGCGCCCGCGATCACTCGAAGCTTGATCAAGGAGACCACCCCGTGAAGACCGCTGTCGAGGAGCTCAGCCCGACCCGGGTCAAGCTCACTGTCGAGGTGCCGTTCGAGGAGCTCGGCGAGAGCATGCAGGCGGCGTACAAGAAGGTCGCGCAGCAGGTGCGCGTCCCCGGCTTCCGCCCCGGCAAGGTTCCGGCCCGCATCATCGAGCAGCGCTTCGGCCGCGCGGTGGTGCTGGAGGAGACCCTCAACGACGCGGTGCCGAAGCTGTACGGCCAGGCCGTCGACGAGAGCGAGATCTTCCCGGTCAGCCAGCCGGACATCGAGGTCACCAAGATCGAGGACGGCGAGCAGGTCGAGTTCACCGCCGAGGTGGACATCCGCCCGAACTTCGACGTGCCCGACTACCAGGGCATCGAGGTCACCGTCCCGGTCGCCGAGGTGACCGACGAGGACGTCGACACCCAGCTGGACGCCCTGCGCCAGCGCTTCGCGACGCTGACCGGCGTCGAGCGGCCCGCGGCCAACGGCGACTTCGTCGTCATGGACCTCGCCGCCGCGATCGACGGTGTGAACATCGAGGAGCAGCAGGCCAACGACGTCTCCTACGAGGTCGGCGCCGGCTCGGTGCTGCAGGGCCTGGACGACGCCCTGGCCGGCATGTCCGCCGGCGACGTCAAGGAGTTCACCACCAACCTGGTCGGCGGGCAGAACGCCGGCGAGGAGGCCGTGGTGACCATCACCGTCAAGAGCGTCAAGGAGAAGGTCCTCCCCGAGCTCGACGACGAGTTCGCGCAGCTGGCGAGCGAGTTCGACACGCTCGACGAGCTCAAGGAGAGCCTGCGCGGCCAGATCCGCCGCAACAAGGTCATCGACCAGGTCGTGCAGGCCCGGGAGAAGGCGCTCGACGCGCTGCTGGACAAGATCGACATCCCGCTCCCGGAGAGCGCGCTCAAGGCCGAGATCGACAACCGCAAGCACAACCTCGAGCACCAGATCGCCGACAGCGGCCTGAGCAAGGAGGCGTTCTTCCGCCTCTACCAGACCACCGAGGAAGAGCGTCAGGCCGAGATCGAGCAGAACGCCGCCAAGGCGCTCAAGACCGGCTTCGTCCTCGACAAGATCGTCAAGGCTGAGGAGCTCGGCGTCAGCGAGCAGGAGCTGACCAACTTCGTGGTGCAGCGCGCCATGCAGATGAACGTCGCCCCGAACGTGCTGGCCAAGCACCTGGCCGACAACGACCAGCTCACCCTGGCCATGGTCGAGATCGTCCGCGACAAGGCCAAGAGCGTCGTCGGCGACGCCGCGAAGGTCGTCGACGAGGCGGGCAACGAGGTGGACCTCAAGGCCCTCTACGCCGAGATCAACGGCGAGGAGGTCACCGAGGAGCCCGCCGCCGAGCCCTCGGAGGAGAAGGCCGCCGAGTAGCCTCCGGCGCCCCGTTCCGCCATCAGGACACCGCACCGCCCCCCACAGTGCCCGCACCGTGGGGGGCGGTGCCGTCTTCCCGGAGGACCCCGCCCGAGGGGCGGGATGCCTCCCGTGGCCTTCCGCGGCGCCGCCCGATCCCTCCGGGGACGGGCGGAGCGGACGGCCCCATCATGCGCTGTCGGCGAACAGCACGTGGAGGGGGCATGTCCGGTGGGCACCGCGCGTTAAGGTCACAAGCAAAGCCAATCGATTACGACGCATCGGAAGGTGACGCTGTGACCAGCCCGCCGACCTTCTACCAGCCGACCGGCTCCGGGCCCGAGTCCATGAGCCAGCCGAACGCCGCGTTCAGGCTCGAAGACCAGCTCTACCAGCGGCTGCTGCGTGAGCGCATCATCGTGCTGGGCACCCAGGTCAACGACGAGATCGCCAACCGAATCTGTGCCGAGCTGCTCCTGCTCGCGGCCGACGACGCCGACCGGGACATCTGGCTCTACATCAACTCGCCTGGCGGGTCGGTGACCGCCGGCATGGCGATTTACGACATGATGGAATACGTGCCGAACGACGTGTGCACGGTCGCGATGGGCCTGGCCGCCTCCATGGGCCAGTTCCTCCTGTGCGCCGGAGCGCGGGGCAAGCGCTACGCCCTGCCGCACGCCCGCATCATGATGCACCAGCCGTCCGGCGGCATCGGCGGCACCGCCGCCGACATCGCCATCCAGGCCGAGCAGATGCTCTACGTCAAGAAGACGCTCGCCGAGCGCATCGCCTACCACACGGGCCAGGAGCTGGCGCAGATCGAGGCCGACTCCGACCGGGACCGCTGGTTCACGGCCGAGGAGGCCAAGGACTACGGCTTCATCGACCACGTCGTCCGGAGCGCCCGTCAGGTGCCCTCCGAGGGCGCCGTCTCCTAAGGAGGGACCCAACGTGAGTGAGTTGATCCGGCCGGGAGACATCAACGGCCGCTATGTTCTCCCCTCCTTCGTCGAACGCACGTCGTACGGCGTCAAGGAGATGAACCCGTACAACAAGCTGTTCGAGGACCGCATCATCTTCCTCGGGGTGCAGATCGACGACGCGTCCGCCAACGACGTCATGGCGCAGTTGCTGACGCTGGAGTCGCTCGACCCCGACCGCGACATCAGCATCTACATCAACTCGCCGGGCGGTTCCTTCACCGCCATGACGGCGATCTACGACACGATGCAGTTCGTCCGGCCGGACATCCAGACGGTCTGCCTCGGGCAGGCGGCCTCGGCTGCGGCGGTCCTGCTGGCCGGCGGCACGCCGGGCAAGCGGTTCGCCCTGCCGAACGCCCGCATGCTCATCCACCAGCCCTCCACCGAGGGCGGCGGCCAGGGCAGCGACATCGAGATCCAGGCGCGCGAGATCCTGCGGATGCGCTCGCTCCTGGAGTCGATCGTGGCCAAGCACTCGGGCCGGAGCGCCGAGCAGGTCCGCAAGGACATCGAGCGCGACAAGATTCTGGACGCCGAGGAGGCCAAGGCGTACGGGCTGATCGACGACATCATCCCGTCCCGCAAGAAGCTGGCCAAGGCCGTCGCCTCCTGAGGGGGGTAGATTGCATCGGAACGGTGCCCAATTGGGCACCTTCCGGTGCGACTCGCCGCCAGGGGGCTCACTGAGGGCTCAGAAGACGGTAACGTCGAAACCTGAGCGGGATGACTCTTCGTACCGGGCTGGACCGGTCTCGAAAGAAAACGGACCGCGGCAGCCAGAGCGGTCCCACGCAAAGGAGTATCTGGGGTGGCACGCATCGGCGACGGGGGAGACCTGCTGAAGTGCTCTTTCTGCGGGAAGAGCCAGAAGCAAGTCAAGAAGCTCATCGCCGGACCCGGCGTATACATCTGCGATGAGTGCATCGATCTCTGCAACGAGATCATCGAGGAGGAGCTCAGCGAGTCCTCCGAGCTCAAGTGGGACAGCCTGCCCAAGCCGCGGGAGATCTACGAGTTCCTCGACGCCTACGTCATCGGTCAGGACAAGGCGAAGAAGGCGCTGTCCGTGGCGGTCTACAACCACTACAAGCGGGTGCAGTCCGGCGATCGCGGGCGTGACGACGGCCTGGAGCTGGCCAAGTCGAACATCCTGCTCCTGGGCCCGACCGGTTCCGGCAAGACACTGCTCGCCCAGACGCTGGCGAAGATGCTGAACGTGCCGTTCGCCATCGCCGACGCCACCGCGCTGACCGAGGCGGGCTACGTGGGCGAGGACGTCGAGAACATCCTGCTCAAGCTGATCCAGGCCGCCGACTACGACGTCAAGAAGGCCGAGACCGGCATCATCTACATCGACGAGGTCGACAAGATCGCCCGCAAGAGCGAGAACCCGTCGATCACCAGGGACGTCTCCGGCGAGGGCGTGCAGCAGGCCCTGCTGAAGATACTGGAGGGCACCACGGCGAGCGTGCCGCCGCAGGGCGGCCGCAAGCACCCGCACCAGGAGTTCATCCAGATCGACACCACCAACGTGCTGTTCATCTGCGGTGGCGCCTTCGCGGGGCTGGAGAAGATCATCGAGTCCCGGATCGGCAAGAAGGGCATCGGCTTCAACGCCATCATCCGGTCCAAGGAGGACATCGACACCTCCGACATCTTCGGCGACGTGATGCCCGAGGACCTGCTGAAGTTCGGCATGATCCCTGAGTTCGTCGGCCGCCTGCCGGTCATCACGAGCGTGCACAACCTCGACCGCGAGGCGCTCATCCAGATCCTCACCGAGCCGCGCAACGCCCTCGTCAAGCAGTACCGCCGCCTCTTCGAGCTCGACAACGTCGAGCTGGAGTTCACCGCCGACGCGTTGGAGGCCATCGCCGACCAGGCGATCCTGCGCGGCACCGGCGCGCGCGGCCTGCGGGCCATCCTGGAGGAGGTCCTGCTCTCGGTGATGTACGAGGTGCCCTCCCGGGAGGACGTGGCGCGCGTCGTCATCACCCGCGAGTCGGTGCTGGAGCACGTCAACCCGACGCTCGTCCCGCGCGACCAGCTCAACAAGCAGCGGACCCCGCGCGAGAAGTCGGCCTAGCCCGGCGTCCGCCCGCTCCCGTACGGCCGGCGCCCCCGCGGACATCCCCGCGGGGGCGCCGCCGTTCCCGGGGTCTTCCGCGGACGTGTCCGGGAGCGCCCGGGTTCGTCGGGTCCGGAGCGGGAAAGCCGGATGGAACCGCCGCAAGCCGTACAGACGACGCGCAGGGGAACGGGCGATGGGACGGCGTCCGTCCGGACATCCCTAGAATTGGGCATCGTGACGACGCCAGAGCTGCCTACCCAGTACACGCCCGCCGATGTGGAGACCCGGAGCTATGAGCGCTGGGTATCGGACGGGCTCTTCACCGCGGACCCGAGCAGCGAGCGCGAGCCGTACACCATCGTTCTGCCGCCGCCGAACGTGACCGGTGTCCTGCACATGGGGCACGCGCTCGACCACTCGATCCAGGACGCGCTGACCCGCCGCGCCCGCATGCGCGGCCACGAGACGCTCTGGCTGCCGGGCATGGACCACGCCGGCATCGCCACCCAGAACGTCGTCGAGCGTGAGATCGCCAAGGACGGGCTGTCCCGCCACGACCTCGGCCGTGAGGCGTTCGTCGAGCGGGTCTGGCAGTGGAAGGAGGAGTCCGGCGGCCGGATCCTCGGCCAGATGAAGAAGCTCGGCGACGGCGTGGACTGGTCGCGCGAGCGCTTCACCATGGACGCCGGGCTCTCCCGCGCCGTTCAGACGATCTTCAAGCGGCTCTTCGACGACGGGCTCATCTACCGCGCCGAGCGCATCATCAACTGGTGCCCGCGCTGCCTCACCGCCCTGTCGGACATCGAGGTCGAGCACAGCGAGGACGAGGGCGAGCTCGTCTCGATCCGGTACGGGGACGGCGAGGACTCCATCGTGGTCGCCACCACGCGCGCCGAGACGCTGCTCGGCGACACCGCTGTGGCCGTGCACCCCTCCGACGAGCGCTACGCCCACCTGGTCGGGCGCGAGGTGGAGCTGCCGCTGACCGGCCGCCGCATCCCGGTGGTGGCGGACGAGCACGTCGACCCGGCCTTCGGCACCGGCGCGGTCAAGGTCACCCCGGCTCACGACCCGAACGACTTCGAGATCGGCCGGCGCCACTCGCTGCCCTCGATGACGATCATGGACGAGCGCGGTGTGATCACCGCCCACGGCCCGTTCGAGGGGCTCGACCGGTTCGAGGCCCGTCCCGCGGTGGTCGCCGCGCTGCGCGAGCAGGGCCGGATCGTCGCCGAGAAACGGCCCTACCTGCACTCGGTCGGCCACTGCTCGCGGTGCAAGACCGTGGTCGAGCCCCGGCTGTCGCTCCAGTGGTTCGTGAACGTCGCGCCGCTGGCCAAGGCCGCCGGTGACGCGGTCCGCGACGGTCGGACGAGGATCCACCCGCCGGAGATGGCCAAGCGCTACTTCGACTGGGTCGACGACATGCACGACTGGTGCATCTCGCGGCAGCTGTGGTGGGGCCACCGGATCCCCGTCTGGTACGGCCCCGACGGCGAGGTCGTCTGCGTGGGCCCGGACGAGGAGGCGCCCGAGGGCTACGTCCAGGACCCCGACGTCCTCGACACCTGGTTCTCCTCGGGACTGTGGCCGTTCTCGACCCTGGGCTGGCCCGACCGCACACCCGAGCTGGAGAAGTTCTACCCGACCTCGGTCCTGGTGACGGGCTACGACATCCTGTTCTTCTGGGTCGCCCGGATGATGATGTTCGGCCTGTACGCCATGGACGGCCGGCCGCCGTTCCGGACCGTCGCGCTGCACGGCATGGTCCGCGACCAGTTCGGCAAGAAGATGTCCAAGTCGTTCGGGAACGTCGTGGACCCGATGGACTGGGTGGAGCGCTTCGGCGCCGACGCCACGCGCTTCACGCTGCTGCGCGGGTCCAACCCCGGATCCGACGTGGCGATCAGCGACGAGTGGGCGGCGGGTTCCCGGAACTTCTGCAACAAGATCTGGAACGCGACCCGGTTCGCCCTGATGAACGGCGCCGCGGTCGGCGAGCTCCCGGTGGACGACCTCACCGCGGCGGACCGGTGGATCCTCTCCCGCCTGCAGACGGTCGTCGCTGCGGTGGACGAGGCGTTCGAGGAGTTCGAGTTCGCCAAGGTCTCGGATCTGCTCTACCACTTCGCGTGGGACGAGGTCTGCGACTGGTACGTCGAGCTCGCCAAGATCCAGCTCGCCGCGGGCCAGGAGCACACCCGGCTGGTCCTCGGGCACGTCCTGGACGCGCTGCTGCGGCTGCTCCACCCGCTGGTCCCGTTCGTCACCGAGGAGCTGTGGCGGGCGGTCACCGGAGGGGAGTCCGTCGTGGTCGCCCCCTGGCCCGCGGTCCAGGAGACCCTGCGCGACGCCGTGGCCGAGGAGGAGATCCTCGCGGTCCAGGGGCTGGTCACCGAGGTCCGCAGGTTCCGGTCGGACCAGGGACTCAAGCCCGGCCAGCGGGTCGCCGCGCGGCTGTCGCTGGAGGGCACGGCTCTCGCCCCGCACGAGAACGCGATCCGGGCACTGCTCCGGTTGGACCCGCCGTCGGAGTCGTTCTCGGCGACCGCGCGTCTCGACGTGGCCGGTGTCGCCGTCGAGATCGACACGGCGGGGGCCATCGACGTGGCCGCCGAGCGCAAGCGCCTGGAGAAGGACCTCGCGGCGGCGCACAAGGAGGCGGCGCAGGTCGCGGCCAAGCTCGGGAACGAGCAGTTCATGGCGAAGGCTCCCGAGGACGTGGTGCGCAAGGTCAGGGCGCGTGCCGAGCAGGCCGAGCAGGACATCGCCCGGCTGAGCGCTCAGCTGGACGCGCTGCCGGCGGGCTGACCGCGGAGCGGCGAGGACGCGGGGAATGGTTGACCCCGCGTCCTCGTGTTTGGACTCTTCTGGTTCCGGGAAGACCCAGTTGTTACCGAGAACTTGGTCATGGCGGTCCCAGAGCCTGCTACTGTTTCTTCTGCAGGGCCGAGCCCTGCACCCCCTCTCACGAACCCCGGCAAATCGGGCGCGTCCGCACGATTGGACACGAACGGGATGTCAAGGTAAGTTAGAAGGGTTGCTCCGGAGACGGAGCGGTTCCGGTCGGACC